>JAFAUY010000010.1 GCA_019243005.1 Verrucomicrobiota bacterium
GGGAAAGGGCGCGCACGGCGCTACGCGGCAAGGTCGCTTCCCACGCCCCCCGGCCGGCTTCCCACCGTCCCGACGGGACGGATTTTTCCTTAAATGGCCCACCACAGGCACTAAAGTGCCTGCCTACTCTCAATCGTCCCTCCGGGACTGCCCCTCCGGGGCAAAGACGGTTCCCCTCGCGCGGGCCTTGAGAAAAAATGTGGGTAAAGCTCAGCACTGAAGTGCCGGGCTACACGATCATCCCTCTAGGATCGTCCCTCCGGGGCAAAGACCGGCCTCTCGGCCCATCCAGGGGGGACATTTAATTCGCACCAAACGTTTTAGTCCCTGGGGGCCATTTTAAAACCTGCGAGCAAAGCCAAGGGCATAGCCGCCCGGCATCCGCCGGGAAATAGTAAAACATATTTTTTTTAAGTTGCTTCAATTCGGTTCGTCTGCTAATCAGCTAAAGGCTGGCGGTACGCCGGGCCCTCCCGGGTGGAACCGTTCGCACCAAAAAGATGATTACCTACGAAACCGGCAACCCCCATTTTGGCGGACGAACCGTGGTCCAACTGTCCGCGGCTGGCGAAGTGGTCGTCGAGCTGAAGCGGGACGACGAAAACATCGACTTCGACCAAAAGGTGGACCCGGCGGTTCACCGGGAGCTCCTTGTGCTCCTGAAAGAGGCGTGCCGGCGCGTTTCCCACCTGCCCGAACTTACTCCGGTCCCCGGTGAAACCCTGGTGCGGCTGCGGGCCACTACCCCGTCGGAAACGATCCACCTGAGATTTTGGAGCAACCAACGCTGGCGCGATCCTGTCCTGGACCAGCTGATGAGCCACTTCGAGCGTTTGGCGGTTGCGACGTCCGGAGGCGTCGTCCGTTTTTAAGGCGTGTGGCAAGCCCGGCGCTTCACGTCTTTGCCTACCGCTCTCGGATACCTTCCAGATTTTTGTTTTGAGACCAGTTTATGCCGGACCCACACCTGCGGATCGTGCAGCAAATCGCGGATGAGCCGTACGGCTGGGCCGCGTCATACCGGGCGTCTGTTACGCCGGAGCGGGTCGCGCTTACTTTGCGTTTGCAGCTGCAGCCTGGGCCAGGGGTCACGAGCGCCGGCCTTACCCAGGTCCGGCGCGAGACCGAGAAAGCCGTGGCGCACTATTTCGACCGGCGTTTTGTGGTGGAGGAAGGAAGCGGGCGGCAACAACCGGTTCAAGTCAGCGTGGAGTTTGTGACTTCGGATCCTGACCTCAGCGTGACCGTGCATGCCGGGTCCGGACGCGATAACCTGCAGCATTGGTTCGTGAACTCCGGGGTGATCGCAAGAGCGCACGAGGTGGGGCACGCCTTCGGCCTTAAAGACGAGTACGCGGATCCGTTGGCGGCCAACCGTGCGACCACGAGTGCAGCGGGCGTCTACCGGGACCATTCGTTCATGGGTGATTTTCAGCAGGAGGGTACGTCGCTGGCGGAATTGAAGCCCAGGCACGCGCTTGAAATCGTGCGCGGGCTGGGCGCACATCTCGGAGACAACCTTAAAGTCACGCCGGCCGGACCCGCCGGCAAAACATTCCTCGTGCGGACCGGCTCAGCGGCGCCCCGCCCCGGGGCGGCCCCCGGAGGTATTCAAGCCCTGCGCGAGCTGGCCCAGCGCCTCGGCTCGCCCTGCCCGGGTCAGGGTCGCGCGGGCCGATTGCGCCGGTAAGGCAATCGCCCCAGCTCTCGGGGCCCCATGCGGCCCGTTATGAAATCCATAACAGGTATAAGTATGTAAAAGCCCGCGACAAAGACCGGCTGGAGATACCCTGGTGAAACGCATTACAAATCAGGGATGTCCATTTCCCGGTCCCCCAATACCCAGTTATGAGAACCGCATTTTTGCTTGCGACTTTAGCGCTGAGCTCTTTTGCCCTTTACGGATCGAGTCTGGCGCAAGACAACAACCAACTGCCGCTTAACAATCAACCGCCGGCCCAGTCAGCTTCGCTGGAAGATCAAGTAACGCAATTGGAACGCCAGCAGCAAGTAATGCAGTGGCAGCTCGATGACTTGCGTAAACAGGTGGCGGCATTGCAACAAGCGGTCGACCGGCTTGGGCAGGGCAACGCGCCACAAGCAAATGAAGGTGCGCCTCCCCCCAGTCCCGCCCAGACCACGGCTTCAGCCGATGAGGGGAAAGGCGGCGGCAACCTGAATTCGTACGCCTTGTTTTACACCCGGCTCCAATCGCAAGGCAAGTGGTTGCAAGATCCTACCTACGGGTACGTTTGGCAACCGGCGCGGGCCACCGAGGACCAGAACTGGCGCCCGTACACGGACGGGCACTGGGTGTACACCGACCGCGGCTGGACCTGGGTTTCAAACGAAGATTTCGGGTGGGCCTGTTATCATTACGGCCGATGGGCACGCCGCCCTGATACCGGTTGGGTCTGGGTACCGGGAAATGAGTGGGGGCCGGCCTGGGTTTCCTGGCGCGAAAGTGAGGGGCAAGGTCAGGATAACGGGTATGTCGGTTGGGCTCCGCTGCCACCTGAGGCGGAGGCAAACCAAAATGTACAGATCGAGAGCTGGGCGGATAACTACTACGATATCGGCCCGGCGGCGTATGTCTTCGTGCGCGTTGCGGACCTCGCGCAACCAAGCTACCGGCGGGTGATCGTGCCGCCGACTGAAAACGCAACGATCATCGCGAACACGCGCAACATAACCAACATCCGCTACGCTAACAACGGCTTCGACCTGGGGGGGCCGGACTACGCGCGCCTTGAGCAGGAGGCTAACGTGCGCATTCCCCGCTATAACCTGACCTACTCCACCCCGGAACGGGGTGAAGACTTCAGGACCGTCGTGCGCGGAAACCAGCTTGAGGTCTTCGCGCCGCCTCCACGGTTGCAGGCGCAATCCGCGGCGCGGCCCGTGGTGGCGCAAACGTTGACGCGGACTGCCATCGACCGCGGTTGGCGCGAACTGAACCAGACTCAAGCGGCGGAGTTGCGGCAGACTTTTGAGCGCCAGGCGCCGGTGCCGGCTGGGTTGCCGCCAAGCCGGGTAGAGCAGGTCCGCACCGCCGCGGGTGAGGGGACGCAACCCGGGCAAACCGTGGGGGCACCGGGCCAGGAACGGGCTGTGCCGGCTCAAGGGGTGGGGGCGACTCTTCCAGGTGGGGGGACGCCCGTTCAGGCGGTGGGGGCCCCGGCACAAGGCGTGACCCCGGCACAGGCGGCGGGAACACCGGCCCGGGAAGGCGCTACGCCCGCCCAGGCGGCGAGGATCCCGGCACAAGGCGCGACCCGGGCTGCTCAAGCGGTAACCCCACCGGCGCGAGCGGAAGCGACGCCGGCGCAGGCGGAAGCGACGCCCGCAGCACGGGCGGCGGTGACGCCTCAAGGGCGTGCGGAGCGGCCGGAGGCCGGTGCAAGCCCGGTTACCAGACCCGAAGGGCGGGGCCAGGTTGCTCAACCTGCGGAAACACCGAGTCCGAACCGGCGTAACCTGACGCAAGAACCGCGTGAGGGTCGAACAAACGCGGAAGTCGCCGCGAGCCCGACCCCATCGCAGCCCGAAGGCAACGCGGAGCGTCGGGCGGTCGCCCCGGAAAATCGGCCGGCGAATGAAAACGTCCGCTCGGGCGAACCCGCACGGACGCCACCACGCCAGGCGGAACGGCCGGCCGAAACGGAACGTCCGGCCGGCAGCCTGCCCGCGCGGGAGCCGTCGGCGGATACGGAAAAGCGACGGGAGACGCTCAGCCGGGAGGAAGAATCGGCCAGCGGGGAAAGACACCGGCCAGCACCGAAGCGTGAGGAACCGGCCGACACGGAAAGGCCACGGGAAACGTCGAAGCGGGAAGCACCGGCTACTGGCGCCGGCGAAGCGGAAAGGCCGAAACATGAAGCCGGCGAGCAGCACACCGAGCGCAGTTCGACGCCGCCAGCCAGGCATCCCGAGAAGGAGAACGGCGCGTCCGAGCGCGAATCGCAGCGCCACGAGGCGGCGCCAGCCAAGCATCGTACTGACGATGAAGGAAAGCATCACGAAGGCCCGGCCAAGCAGGAATAGGGCGAACGGGAAATAAGGCTAAAAAGGCTGAAATCAATGCCGGCGGCTGATCCCGGGCTCCTTTAGCCTGCTCAACCGCCAGCCGACCTGACTGCAAGCCGCGGGATCATGGTCACGTCCAGATTGATTACCGGAAGGACTCAGGGCGGATCTATCGGGGTATCGATTGATAAGGTATTGATTGACAAGCCGGTGATAAAGTAGGTCGGTAAGGGTCTGCGCGTACGATCGTACGAACGGCTTCGTCGAAAGCATCAGATCTCATGGGTATGCCAAGCAGAGTCGGGCTAAGTTTACGGCCAGCGCTGAAGGCCGCTTGGCCGGCCTCGGCCTCCAGGCCGGAAGGAGGAGTGCCGTTAAGCGTTCTGGTCGGCGGACGCTACCAGGTGCGAGAACATCTTGGGCCCGACTGTATGCGCGCGGATGATCTGCGGCTGGGTGTTCCCGTCATCATCCGCAAGGCTGGCCTTGCATCGCGCCTTGCGGTTCCTTGGTGGCGCCGCCGGGTCAGGACCTTTACCTGTCTGCGGCACCCGAATTATCTGAACGTCATCGATCTGGTCCGCGAAGGGGGTGAAGAACTCATCGTGACTGAATGCCCGGCCGGCCCGTCCCTGGCGCAATTGTTGCATGCGGGGGTTCGCTTTAGCCTGGAGGATGTGGTGAGGATCTTGCCCCTGACGATTTTGGACGTCACGGCTGCGCTCACCACTTCTCGGAAAGGGCCGGCGGTGTCCGAAATGTTCGTCGAGGGACACGACCGGGGCTTTGGTTTGGCAGAACTTGCAACGCAGCCGATATCAAATTGGCCGCCGTTCCTGATTAAAGTCGATCTCTGGAATCTGATCCAACCCGGGGCCGATTGCCGGGATGGGCCTTCGTTTTGGCCACGCCGTCATCCTTCGGCGGTTGCAGCGGCCGTTCGATACACTGCTCGGCTGACCTATGAGTTGTTGGGTGATGCCCAACGATCCCGGCGCGATGGGCCGATTCGGTCCGGCTTTAAGCCGGTTGCCGGGCTCAGACCGGAGGCGAACGCGCTCCTTAAGCGGGTGATCGGCGGACGCGTGCGTTTTACCTCCAGCGAGGAGTTTCTCTGGGAACTCGAAAAAGCTAACGGATACGTCTGGGAATTAGAGACGGTAAGGATGCCGGGCACCGAGGTGGAGTTCGCCGGCCTGCCCGGTCGTGTGATACGTACGGATGAGGAGCCCCGGGTTTTGCCGGCACTCCCACCTCCCACCCCGGTCGCCGCAACGCCGCGTGCTCACCACCAGCCTGATGGAGGGCCGATGTGGTCAAGCAGCGGGGTAACGGCTCTTGTTGCCGGTGCCATCGCTGCGGCCATGGTCCTCGGTGTGGTCGTTTACGAGCAACTGTATGGATCGCATCGTGCGCTTTTCGGTACGGCATCACCGGGAATCGTTACCTTTCAGGCTGAACCGGACGGGGTGCAGGTTATCGTCGACGGAGTTCAAGTCACGGCCACGCCCGCGTGGAAAGGACGGCTGGCCAGAGGTACGCACCGGATTCTGGTTTCGAAGCCCGGTTTTGCCTCCAAAGAGCTCAACGTGGAGATTGAATCCGGGAAGCTTAAAAACCTCGGTACGGTCACGCTGGAACCTCTTTACGGAGAACTGGTTTTAGCGGCCGACATGCCGCAGACGCCTTACGAAGTGGTCGGGCCAAATTCGGAGCGCTTTACGGGATTGGCGCCGGCTACCCTGCCGCAGCTTGGGCCGGGGCGCTACACGGTGCGCCTGCATCCGATCGGCTGGTCCGAATACGTCCAGACGGTAGATATAACCGCCGGCCAGACCGCCAGTGTAAACCACACGTTTTCAAACCCGCAGAATGATCAGGCGTTTGCGATGATGCCCGTTCCGTTTCCGGTCGCAAAGCCGCTTCCCAGCGTCGTGCCGGAAGCGGCCGTGGACGATACGGCGGACGAAGGTGTCCCCTCGGTTCCTGATCGAATCCGAACCCGTCCTCGTTCCAAAGGCCGGTTGCCGAAAGATGAGGCCTTCCGCCGGTTCGAAGCGGAGTGGGACGCCAAAGAAAGGACGGTTCAGTCTCAGATCGCGATGACCGACCGGCGTCTCGCCTCGGCTTCAGGCCCTTCCCGTGAACAGCTCAAGGCGCAACGAAGTTACCTGGAGCGCCGCCGAAATTACATCCGTGACATGCGCCGCTACCGTCGCTCCCAGTTGCGCCATCAATACGGCGTGCCGGATTCGCTGATGGACCGCATCCGCAACGCGCTTGGGTTCTAAGGCCACAAATGCCACCAGCGGAAAAATGCCACAAATGACTGGCCCCCTGCCGGTGGCGTTCCTGGCACTCTTCGGCTTGGGGCATTTTCTGCCGTGGCATTTGGTTTAGGGCTGCAAATCGGGGTCAGTCACTTGTGGCATTTTTCCGGCACGGGCTGCTCACATACACCTGACCGGCCAGGACGGTGCGGATCGCTTCAAAAAGGTGTTGAGAGGCCTTCTGCTTCATCACAAAACCATCGGCACCAGCCCGGAGTACCGGAAAGGCGAAGACATCCTCCTCATGCATCGACAGTACCAGGATGCGTGTATGCGGCAAACGTTCGCGGAGTTGCCGGATAAGCTGTAAGCTATTTTCGTTACCGAGGGTGAGATCGACGAGCGCGAGGTCAGGTTTCAAGCGCATGGCCGTTTCGGTACCCTCATCCACGCTGGAGGCGTGTCCGCAGACAATCAGATCCTGATGCTGGTTGAGCAGCTGAGTCAGGGTCCTGCGTACCAGGAGGTTATCATCCACGATCAGGACCTTAGACCGGGCAACTGCTCCAGAGGTAGCCATGTCCATTGTTACTGCACGTTTATGGTTTGAGTAAAGAGAGAACCCGGCGAGCGCCGGCCCTCACCTGCGCCCTCCAGAGGTCCGGCTGGGCCGGTCAGGGCAGGTGAAACCCGCTCAGTTTCTGTCCGGATGATGATCGGCACTCTCGGATAACCGCTTCATTTTTTCGCTCAGGTAAACCTGGCCGGCGAGGACCTCCTCAATGGCGGTAAAGATCTGATAGACGGCATCCTGTTTCATCACGTAGCCGCGGGCTCCGGCGCGAAGTGCTTGTGGCGCATAGATTTGTTCGTCGTGCATCGAGAGCACGAGCACCGGGATGTTGGGCTCGTCGTGGCGCAAGTGGCGGATGAGTTCGAGCCCATCGGCCTTTCCGAGCGTCAGGTCGACGATCATCAGGTCCGGCTTCAAAGCGGAAGCGGTCCTCCGCGCCTCTTCGACGCTCGACGCCTCGCCGCAGACCTCAAAATGTTTTTGCTGATTAATCAAGAGGGCCAGACCCTTGCGGATTGCGGGATGATCATCGACGAGTAAAATCCTCGGTTTCGATAAGTTGGGAGGATTCATGCTTTGATTCGTAAACGCGAATTCTGATCATTACCTTGCGCACCCCGGATCAACCCGGGCGGCCTGCTGCCGGCTCGGGCGCAGGACGTGCTGCAGATCATCCGCTCACCTTTCATCACCATCTTCGCCGAAACTCACCATGACCACTGTACCGCCGTCGGGGGCCTGATCGAATTGGAATTTTCCTCCGATGCTCTCGGCACGGTAACGCATGATCTGAAGGCCCATGCCACCGGGGATCTGACCAGGGTCGGCAGGCTTCGGGCTGCCGGAACCGTCATCGCTGATCAGGAGCCTGGCCCGCCCGGTTTGAGGATCGTGTTTATAGGTGATGGCGATACGGGTGGCCTTGCCGTGTTTGAGGGCGTTGTTGATCGCCTCCTGGGTAATGCGGTAAAGCTGGCTGGCTTTCTCGTCACTTTCGGCGGGCGGCATGCACGGTTGATCGCAACTGAACGTGCAGACGACTTTAAAAAGGCTGCTGACGTTGTGGGCCAGCGTTTCCATGGCAGTCTGGAATTGGCCCGCCTGCACCTGCATGGGGTGCAACCCCTTCGCCAAATCCCGGGTGAGCTCGGTCGCTTCGCTGACCTGACTAACCAGTTGCTCCGCATTCTGCGCCGCTTCCGCGTAATGCCGGTGCTGTAGCTGGTGATGGATCGTTTGAGCGACGAACGTGATGGCGGTCAGGTGCTGGCCGAGCCCGTCGTGCAGTTCCTGGGCCATGCGGCGTCGCTCGCGTTCGCTGACGGCGAGCACCTGCTGTTCGACTCGCCTCTTCTCGGTGATGTCCTCGATCGCGAGTAAAAGCAGCGACGGCGTTTGGTCCTCCGCCTCGATCCGGCGGCTGTTGAGCAGGAGGCGCTTGCGTCCGATCTGCCTGAAGTTCTGCTCGACGACAAAATCCTGGACCCGGTTCCCGGTCTCGAGAACGTGTACCAATAAACGCCGGAGCCGCGGGATATTCCAACCGCCATCGGCCAAGGTATGGAACAAGCGGCCGAGGGTTTCCTGCGAAGAGGCGCCAAACATGGCATAAAACGCGGCGTTGGCCGATCTCACCCTCAGCTCGGAATCCAAAACGACCAGCGGTTCCCGCACCGTTTCGACGACGGCTTGCGAGAAGTCCCGGGACCTCTTGAATGCTTCGATGCTGCGCTTCAGGTCGTCAATATCCACCAGGCAGATGACGGCCCCGTCGATCTTATGCTCTGAGGTCCGGTAAGGACGGATGCTCATGCTGTACCAGCGACCTTCTTTATCCTGAACTTCTCTTTCCTTGCTGGCCACGGTCTGGATGACTTCGTCAACGAGGTGAGAGAGATCCGGTACCTGCAGGTTGGACCGGACGTCGCTGAAAGGCCGCCCGACATCCGTGGGAATCAAGTTGAATAACCGCGCGGCGGTAGCGGTGAACCGCCGGATGTGCCCCTCATTGCCAAGCATGAGGATGGCAAAATTGATCGAGTTAACCAGGTTGATGAGGTCGTTGTTGGCGCTCGCAAGCTCGTCGTTGCGGATTTGCAGTTCTTCATTGATCGTCGCCAGTTCGTCGTTGCTGCTCTGAAGCTCTTCCTTCGCCGCTTCCAGTTCTTCGTTCGTCGCCTGCAGTTCCTCGTTGCTGGACCGAATTTCTTCGTTGGCGCCCCTGATCTCCTCGTTGGCGGCGTCCTGCTCTTTAATGATGCGTTGGAGGTGCTGTCGCGTGATCGTCAATTCCTGCAGCAACGCTCCAAGCCGGTCGGTTTCTGGCGGCTTATCCTTGACCGGCAAGGGCTCGGACGCCGGACCACCTGGCGTGGCACGATGGAAGAGGATCAGAAAATGGCATTCCTCGGACGCTCTGAGGGGCACTACCTCCAGCTCGAGTTCTTGGGTGATCCCGCCTTCACGATAGGTTACGCGCTGTGTTTGGGGGGTATAATGCGTGCGGGCGGCAGCCATAAGGGTGCGCACGTGGATCGCCAATGGTGCCTTGATCAGCTTGAGCAGGCTGAAACTTGCTTTGCCGTAGGCCGGTTCGAGGTAGGCGTGACCCTGCCCATGAAACTGGATCACGTCGAAATGGCTGTTTACCACTACCCCGGGCGGCGCGTAACGTTGGATGAGCAGCCGGTTTGTTTCATGCACCACCTCAAGACCGGCGGCGTCCCGGCCGGCCTCGGCGGTCGCAGCTCCCCGGAATTGGTCGGACGGGGAAGGGGGTTCGGCCGGATCGGGATTCGGAGAGGGCGGCCCGGCTGCGAAGAGCGCCGCCACCGGCGGCTCAGCGCGCAGGCCGAAAGCGTTAATCTTCCGAACGAGAACGTGGGTTTGCTGGTCGAGTGGTGTGAAGAGGTCGGAAAACTCCCTTGCGTTTTCCGAGGTGCCGAGCACCAGGTGGCCTCCGGGGCGCAGGGCATAAAAAAAGATGGAACCGATTTTTCTCTGCAGACCCGCGTCCAGGGCGCTCAGCACGTTGCGGCAACTGATGAGGTCCAGCCGTGAAAAGGGTGGATCTTTCGCGAGGTTATGCTGGGCGAACACGATCCGTTCACGAATCGATGCGGCGATCCGGTAACTCCGGCCGGTGTGGGTAAAAAAGCGCCGGAGGCGTTCGCCGGAAACATCCGACGCAATCTTCTCAGGGTAGATGCCTTCGCGGGCTCGATTGAGTGCGGCCTCGCTCAGGTCTGTCGCGAAAATTTGAACGGGATAATCCACCCGGTGTCGACCGAGATACTCAGATAAACAGATGGCGAGCGAGTAAGCTTCTTCGCCCGTCGAGCAACCAGGCACCCAGAGGCGTGCGCCCTGGTTGCTGGAGTTCCTTTTGAAGATGTGGGGAAAAACGCGTCTCTGCAAAAAGTCGAAGACGTCAGGGTCGCGAAAGAAACTGCTGACTTTAAGGAGGATATCCTGGTAAAGGGCAACCAGTTCGGCTTCGTTGCCGTGCAGAAGCCGGGCGTAATTTTCGATTTGATCGATCCGCAAAAGCGACATCCGCCGCAGCACCCGCCGCTGAATCGTCGCCGGATCGTACCATGTAAAATCCGCCCCGAAACTACGCCTCAGGAGAGCCAGTACACGCTGCAGTTCCGCACCCGGCTGATCATCGCTGGCGGCACCTTTGCCGGTCGGAGCCCGGAGCCCGACCACGGTCAGATTTGTATCAGCACCGGGCGAGAGATCGATGGGTTGGGGGACCGGCTCAGAAGCTGTTGCCGCCACCTCAGGCTTGGGCTGAAGTCCGGCCGGATCTCCCGGGCCAGGCGATGACGGGGGCTCTTTGTGCCGAGACGGTGTCGAATCGGTGCCTTTATTTGCGTTCTGGGCCATGATCCACTCCTTGCAGCCGTTTTCGACCCTGTTCGTGCGGTGCTACCAGGCGGCCTTAGCAGGGCAACTCGTCTTTCCTGAGACTTCCACCGGACATCCTCGTAATTTAACACAATCTGGAAGATGTGTGATAAGCCCACCGTAACAAATCGCATGGCCCCCCTCTCTTATCCTCCAAATGCGTTGGGCGTAGGTGACGTCGAAAAATGACCCAGGATCAATCCGGCCCGTACCGTATGGCTCAGGCTGACCCGGACGTCGGGGCGCGTCTCTCGCCAACCATCGCCGCCTGGTTCGGGCGTCGCTTTGGCCAATTCAGCGAGGCCCAGCAGTTGTGCATCCCACAGATTCTTGCCCGGGAATCCGTGCTCCTGAGTTCACCGACCGGCAGCGGCAAGACGCTGGCGGCCTTTCTGGGCATCATCGATTACCTCGTGCGGGAAACGCGACCTCCGGCGCCGCCTCGCCGCTCCCGGCGGAGCGTGCAAGCGGTCGCCCGGACAGCCGGCGATGGCTGCCGGACGCCCGATTCAGCGGCGAGGGAGGCGACGGGCATTCGCGCCATTTACGTCTCGCCGTTGCGCGCCCTGACCTACGACATCCAAAAAAACCTGCGACAACCGCTTACCGAGATGGGCCTTGACCGGCAAATCCGGGTGGCCATGCGGACCGGCGATACGCCCGCCCACGAGCGCCGGGCGATCAAGCGCCACCCGCCCGAAATCCTGCTCATCACTCCGGAAAGCCTGGCCCTCATCCTGTGCCAGAACGATTACGGCGAGAGTTTACGGCGCTGCCGTTACCTTGTGATTGACGAGCTGCACGCCATCGCAGAGAACAAGCGCGGCGTAGACCTGGCGTTGTCGATGGAGCGGCTGGAAACTTTCTGCGACCGGCCATTGTGCCGCGTAGGGTTATCGGCCACGGTGGCGCCCCTGGAACGAATGGCGGCCTTCCTCGTCGGACCCCAGCGACCCTGCTGGATCGCCAATGCGCAGGTTGCCCGCAGGCAAGTCATCGAAGTTTTCTCACCGGTTCGCAAACAGCCTTACCCGCCGGCCGGTTTCAGCGGTACCCGGATTTTGCAGGAGGCCAAACGGCTCGTCGAAAGGGCTCAATCGGTCCTGGTGTTTTGCAACACCCGATCCGGCGCAGAGAACGTCGGCCTGCGCCTGAAACAGCTCCTGCCGGAACTCGCCGGCCGGATCGAGATCCACCACTCCTCGCTCGACCGCAGCGTGCGCCTGCAAGTTGAGGACCGGCTGAAGAACGGGGAACTGCGTGCGGTGGTCTGTTCAACCAGCCTTGAAATGGGCATCGACGTTGGGGCCATCGACCTGGTGATCATGATCTCCACGCCAAAAGGGATCTCACGGACCTTGCAGCGAATCGGCCGAGCCGGCCATTCCATTCATCAGACCAGTTACGGCGTGCTGGTGGCAACCAATATCAATGATTTGATCGAATGCGTCGTCACCGCGCGGCTCACGCGCGAGCGCCGGCTTGATCCGGTCCGGATTCCCGAGCTGTGCTGGGATGTAATCGCGCAGCACGTGGTCGGTATGGCGATGGCCAAGCCGATGATCCATCGTGAGGAAGTGCTGGCGGTGTTGCAAAGGGCCTGGCCTTGCCGCAACCTCACCGCCGAAGGGCTGCAGCGGGTCCTGACTTATTTGGAGGGCGGAGGCAAGCGCCTGGCCGCCCGGTATACAGAGGTATTCGGTAAAATCGTGATCCGGGAGGACCGGATCAGCCTGCCCTCGCGACGGGTCGAACGCGACTACCTCATGAACATCGGCACGATCCCGGCCGAGGGCATGATCACCGTATTCCTGGGCCGCCAAAAACTGGGAGAACTCGAGGAAGGTTTCATTAAGCGGTTGAACCTCGGCGATCGCTTTGTGCTGGCCGGCCGGATCGTTCAACTGGTTGAGACCAATGCCTGTCATGTGAAGGTGAAAGCGGCCGGCGGCAACGGGCCGATTGTTCCTTCCTGGAATGCGGGCCGGATGCCGCTGACTTCCGGCATTGCCCGCGAGGTGGTGCGTCTGCGGACCGAGATCAACCGGCGCCTCGACCGGCAGGATCCCGGCCTGGTCGATTGGCTGGTCGAGACGGAGGAAATCAGCGCCAGCAACGGCGAAGCCATCGTCGCTCATTTCCAGGCGCAACGCCGTTATTCGCGGGTGCCGGTTGAAGGCTTGTTGCTGATCGAATGTTACCGGGGCGAGGACGGCTTGCTGAATTACTTTTTCCATTCCCTCATCGGGCGGAGCGGCAACGATGCGCTGTCGCGTATCGTCTCGTACCGGATGAAGCAGTTCGTCGGCGGGAATGCGATGGTCACAATCGACGACTACGGTTTTCTTCTGACCTTGCAGCCCTTCCAGCGCGTAACGCTGCCCCAGGTGCGCCAGCTCATCCGGACCGAGGGCGCCGCAGAAGATCTCGAGCTCGCCCTCCGTGATTCCGAACTGGTCCGGTGGCAATTCCGCGGGGTCGCGCAGACGGGTTTGATGGTCCCGCGCAACCGGCCGGACGGCGACCGCCGGCTCCGGCAAATCCGTTGGAATGCCGAGATCCTCTTCCGGGTGCTCCATGAACACGAGCCGGACCACCCGCTCTTGCAGGAAGCGTACCGCCAGGCTGAAGACACGTTTCTCGACTCTGAGCGGGCATTTGCCTTCATGGACGAGGCGCCCGGGTACGAATGGGATTTGCGGGACGTGCCGGCGGTGAGCCCGTTTGCGTTGGGGCTGTACGTGAGCCAGATCCGTGAAGCGATGCTCCACGAGAGCCCCGAAGAAGCCATCGAGCGCTTCTATCACCAGATGTATGGCACGGTGACGGGTAACGAGTAACGCCCAATGGGTAAAGAGCAGGACCGCACGCCGAACCTGCGATGGCGTGCGCGAGCCTCTTCATTTCACATGCGAGGCACGGAGGAGTATGTTACGCACAGCCCGTTATTCGTTACGCGTTACTCGTTATGAAGCTTTCCCAGGTTGCTGCGCAACTCTACACGGTCCGTGACCACGTGCTTGACCCGTCGGGGTTCTCGCGCACCATCGAGCGCCTGAAATCAATCGGCTACTCCGCCGTGGAGCTGATCCCGTCGGATAAAGTCAAAGATCAGGAGATTGCGAAAATCTGCACTGACGCGGGGGTGGCCGTGGCCGCTGCGCACGTGCACCAAAGCGTGCTGATCGCCCATCCGGAGGCCATCGTGGACAAACTGCAGGTCATCGGGGCCAAGCTCGCCGTGTACGCTTACCCGGCGGAGGTTGATCTGACTTCGCGGCTGGAGATTGAGCAATTGGGCAGCCGACTCGAACAGAGCGCGGAAGTCTTGCGCCGGGCCGGGCTGAAGCTGGCTTACCACATTCACGCGATCGAATTTTCCCGGCTTGAGGGGGAACCTGTCTTGAATATCCTTCGCGAGGCGGCGCCGACGTTGAATTTTGAGCTCGACGCGTACTGGGCGCAGTACGGCGGCGTCAGCCCGGAACGTTGTATCCGGGAGTTTCGCGGCAAACTGGCTGCCCTTCACCTGAAGGATTACGGGTTCAATCTCAAAAAGATTCAGCCCGTTATGGTCGAAGTCGGCACGGGGAACCTCGATTTTTCCACCCTCGTGGCGGAGGCGGAACGTGCCGGGTGCGAGTGGTTCATCGTGGAGCAGGATGTCACCCCTGGTGACCCGTTTGACTCTTTGGAGCGCAGTTTCCGTTACGTGCGCGACCATCTGGTAACGCGTGACGAATAGAATGCCACAAGCGGAAAAATGCCACGAATGACTGCCCTTGGGTTGCGGCATTCCTGGCGCGCTTCGGCTTGTGGCATTTTTCCGCCGCCCTTGCGCCGTGCCCGCCGTGTGACATTTTCCTGCGTGAGCCGTAGAATCCGCGAAATCCGGTTGCGCCGCCTCCAGGGCCAGCTCGGCGAGGTGGCGTACCAGATTACAAAAGTTCATTTCTCGAATTTTCAAGACCCGGAGCCCGTCTGGCGTCCGGCCGTGAATATCTTTCAGTGCGACAATTCCCTCCGGGTCTGCCTGGAGTTGGCGGGAATTGATTCGGAGCAGGTGGACGTGGAGGTCCAGCCCGGGCGTCTTCTGGTGCGCGGATACCGCAACCCGCCTGAGCCCGCCATCATGAAAGCGCACGAGCCGACCGCCTCCATGCGGGTTCTGGCGATGGAGATTAATTATGGCGCGTTCGCCCGCGAGATTCCGCTCCCGCTCGACCTGGAGCTTGAACGCATTCGAACCGAATGGTCGGACGCAATGTTGTGGATCGTGCTGCCGCGTCGTGCCCATGCCTGAAAGCCAGCCAGCCGGCCGGGCGGCGAGTGATCGGGGTTAGCGATGATCACCACGTCTATTTGCCCGAGCCTGCGCGAACGCTTTTTGAGTAGCCATGTCCAACAATTTGGAAACCCGCGGTACGGCTGAACCTACCCAATCGGACGCCAAGCCGCCCGGAAGCGAGGGAACCGATAACACGAACCGGGAAGCAGATCGTTCTTTTGAAGGGGGTGCCGGGCCGGGCATGGTCACGTCTTCATTCGTGCTTCCCATTCTTCCGGTACGCGGCCTGGTGCTTTTTCCCGGTACCGTCGTTCCGCTGACGATCGGCCGTCCCTCGGCGCTGAAGTTGATCGATACGGAACTGCCCGACAACAAACAAATCGGGCTGGTGGCGCAGCGTTCGGAAGAGCAGGAGCGTCCCGCTCCGGCCGATCTTTACGAGGTCGGCGTTTCAGCGCAGGTGTTGAAACTGATGCGCCAGCCGGACGGTACGGCGGTGTTGTTCGTCCAGGTCCAGCAGCGGGTACGCATCCGCGCGTTTGAACAGACCGAACCTTACCTGCGCGCGTTTGTTGAACCGCTTGCGACCATCCCGCCGCCGCCGGATGACAAACAGCTGCAAGCTGCCTTCAACCACCTGCGCGAGTCCGCGACGAGACTCCTGGATCTTTCCCCGGAAATCCCCGAGCAGATCCGGGGTTTGCTGGCCAACCTCAACTCGCCGGAACAGCTGGCTGACGTTCTGGCCGGTAATCTCGGCGCTGAACCGGCCAGGAAACAGGCCATTCTGGAGGAACCCGATTTGCTGAAACGAATCCAGGCGGTGCAAGAGTTGCTGCAACGCCAGATTGAGATCGCCGAACTTCAGCAAAAACTCCGGGAAAATGTCGAAGGCCGCTTTTCGGACACGCAACGCCGGGCGTACCTCCGTGAACAGCTGCGCGCCATCCAGAAGGAACTTGGGGAAGAAGAACCTGAAGGCGAGGAGCAGGCCGAGCAGCTTCGCAACAAGCTCAAGGAATCGGGTGCGCCCCAGTACGTGCTGGACGCTGCCGATAAGGAGCTGAAGCGGCTTGCACACATCCCGAGCGCCAGCCCGGAGATGTCGGTCATCGTTTCCTATGTCGAGATGCTGGCCGATATGCCGTGGACCAAGGAAACGGAAGATCACACCGATCTGGCCAAAGCCCAGGAAATCCTTGATCGCGACCATTTTGGCCTGGAGAAAGTGAAGCGCCGGATCGTCGAATTTCTGGCGGTGCGCAAGTTAAAGCCGGAGGGGCGCAGTCCCATCATCTGTTTTTTGGGTCCTCCCGGCGTCGGCAAAACCAGCCTGGGCCAATCCATCGCGGACGCACTTGGCCGGAAATTCTCGCGCATCTCGCTGGGCGGGATTCGGGATGAAGCGGAGATCCGTGGCCACCGTCGAACCTACATCGGTGCGATGCCGGGCCGGATCGTTCAGGAAATCCGGCGTCTCGGGGTGCGCAATCCCGTCCTGTTGCTGGACGAGCTTGATAAGGTCGGTTCAGACATCCGGGGCGATCCGGCAAGCGCTTTGCTTGAGGTGCTGGACCCGCGCCAGAACAACACGTTTACCGACCGTTACCTTGACGTCGCGTTCGACCTCAGCCACGTCATTTTTATCGGGACGGCCAATTACGTCGAGGGCATTCCCGCGCCGCTGCGGGACCGCATGGAGATGATCTCGATTCCCGGCTATACCGAAGCCGAGAAGCTGCACATCGCCATGCAGTACCTGGTGCCGCGCCAACTCGACGAGCATGGCTTGAAGCCGGACCAGTGCATTTTTGAAGAAGCGGCCATTCAAACCATCATCCAGGAGTACACTTATGAGGCCGGCGTGCGCGACCTGGAACGCCGGATCGGAGCCGTCTGCCGGTCCGTGGCTGCTGAGATCGCCAAGGGCGCGGTTACGCAGGTAACGGCGACCGCATCGACGGTGCGCCGCATTTTAGGCAATGCCTCCCGCGCGGTGCGCGAAGAGCGGCTCTCGCAGGATCTGATCGGGGTCGTGACCGGCCTGGCCTATACCCCGACCGGTGGCGACATCCTTTTTGTGGAGGCAACTCGGTATCCCGGCAAAGGCAGCCTGTTACTGACCGGGCAGGTCGGCGACGTGATGAAGGAATCCATGCAGGCGGCGTACAGCCTGGTGCGGAGCCGCGCAGAGCGTCTCGGTATCGACCCGTCGCTCTTCGCTGCCAGCGACGTGCACATTCACGTCCCAAGCGGCGCCGTGCCCAAGGACGGCCCGAGCGCCGGGATCGCCATCACGACCGCCATCGCCAGCTTATTCAGCGGGCGACCGGTTCGCAGCGACGTGGCGATGACCGGTGAAATAACCTTGCGAGGAACCGTCCTGCCAATCGGCGGCCTCAAGGAGAAAAGCCTTGCGGCGCTCCGGGCCGGCATCCGCCGGGTGCTCATGCCGTACCAGAACGAGAAGGATCTTGAAGATATTCCGCCGGAAGCTCGCAAACACCTTGAGTTCCAGCCCGTCCACACCATTGACGAGGTGCTGGCCGCGGCGCTAAGCAACACCAACGGCAAGAGCGAGCCGGCGAGTTAACCGCATGAAAACGGTGATGGTGGTGGATGACGTACCGGCGAACCTGGAGGTTTTGCTCGGTTACTTGACTGGGGCAGGTTACCGGGTGCTGGTGGCCGAAAACGGCAAGCGTTGTCTCGAACAACTCGAACGTGAACTGCCCGATATCATCCTGCTGGATCTGATGATGCCCGGCATCGACGGAATCCAGACTTGTCGGGAGATCAAACGACGGCCCGGCTGGGATGCCATCCCGGTCATCGTCATCACGGCCGCCGACGCGCTCGATAAGAAACTGGAAGCGTTCCGCGCCGGCGCGGTCGATTTCCTGGGCAAACCCATCCAACCGGAAGAGGTACAGGCGCGGGTGCAAGCGCACCTGCGGATTCGCGAGCTGCAGAGCGAACTGGAACGCAAAAATCAGGAGCTGCAAGAAGAAATCGAACTGCGGTTGGATGCTGAACGGGAACTGGAAAGCTCGCTGGCCGAAGCCCTGCTGATCGCTGACCTAGCCGGGAACATCGTTTTCGCCACGCGCCAGGCGAAAATTTATTTGAGCACTTACCTTCCCAAACAGGAAGGGGCGGATAGCAGCGTGTTGCCGCCAGTGATCCAGGACTGGCTGAAACAAGGTGCCGGACGCGCCCCTTTGGCTATCCAGCATCCGAAAAAGGGAACCATTCAGGTTGACTCTTTCGGTTCGCCTACCCATCGCAACGCGGTTTTTCTACGCATTGAGCGCCAAAACGGTAACTTTGGGCCCGAGGCGCTTCTGAGCCTCGGGCTGACGGCGCGGGAAGCCGAGGTGCTCTACTGGATCGCCGAAGGAAAGACTAACCCCGAGATCGCCATTATTCTCGGGGCGTCATTAAACACGGTGAAAAAGCACGCCAACAACCTGTTCGCCAAGTTAGGCGTGGAAACCCGCACGGGGGCCGCGCGGCTGGCTCTGGGCGCCTTAGGCGAGGCCGCCGGCTCCTGACCGCACCACGGGCACCGCGATTTGGCGGGCACGGCGGCAGAGTTCACGCGGCGCACGCAGAGAGCCGCGGCGGACGAGGACAATTATATAGCGCAATAAGCGCGATATACTTCTATCGGGTAATTACACCTGCCCGTTCGTCAGCCTAGATGAGCCACGGGATGCCGGTTTCGACGCCGGCTTAAACACCCGCATGGAGACCTCGATAAAAGCTCGATACAAACCGCGTCTTTCTCAGGATCGCTGGCTACGGCGCCAATTCTTCCGCGAATGGGCCAAAGGTTTGGGAACCCAATTCGGTTTGTGCTGCCTGATCAGCGGGGGGGCGGTATGCGGTGCCGAGGTGTGGTCGTTGCACCGGTTGGATCACGGCATCCGTTTGTTCGCCGAAATATCCGTGCTGGTAACGGTCGCCTTCATCCTGGGTGACGGGTACGCCTGCAGGCGACGCGGCTGCTTCCCCCTGCTGCGGCGGATAGCTCGCCGGTGTGCCGAGCGCATGCGCGCGCTTTCAGTCAGCAGCCCGGTGATCGAACGTTTTGTCCATGACGTGTCGTTCTCACCGCGGATGGAATACCGGTACCGCTTAGGTACGGCCCGATCCGTATGCGGAATCATCGAGGCACTTGAGCGGCTTTGTTGCACCGCGGAACGTTATGGCTGCATCGGCAAGCACGTGTTCGCGGCCAACGAAGAGCCCA
>JAFAUY010000068.1 GCA_019243005.1 Verrucomicrobiota bacterium
TGGTCGATGAGTAATTCGCTGCCTTCCTCCATGCCCTGCGGGACCACGCAGAGGGCTTTGATCGGGGGCTTGAATCCCGGGATCGCGGGCATCGAAGATTCCAGCCCGACGTAGTACGACCGCGCGGTGCCTGCCTTGATGCGAATCCCGTGGCCGGTCGCGCGGTTGCGGCCGTAGAGCGCACCCCCTTTGGCAACGGCAAGGTCGGGTTGGAACCCCGCAAGTTCCCGCACCGGCGTACCGTTATCCCACGAAGCGAGCAGATCGAGCACCCGTGTACGGATTGGCACCGCCTTGAAAACGCCCCCGTTGAACAGCACGGCGGTCGGTTTGAGGTACTGGCCCTGGAGCGCTTCCGGCCGGGATGCCACGAGGGCGGCCAACGCTTCGCTGGCCTTCACGTTCATGAGGCTCCGGGTCAGGAACCGGGCAAGATGCTTGCTGATGACCGGGTCCGGCGCATACGGCAGGCCGAACTCCTGGAGGCCGGTGCTCCGGAATTCCTGCGGCAGATCGGTGACTTTGGTCAGCGGGAAAAACCCCTCCAGGACCACCTGCTCGAGGGTAGCGCGATCCAACTTCGTAGAGACCGTTTTTGCCAGCAGGCTGGATCCTCGCGAAGGTACGGCGATCGGGGCATCCTTGAGTGATGTCTCGTTGAAGAGCTTTTCCTTGGCGTTACTCGCGGCATGGGTCAGCGCGAGGAACTGCCACGAGTCAATCGATTTTCCGGTCGCTTCGAGTTTCGCCTGGAGCGTGTAGGCGAGCGCAAGGTCCATGTTGTCGCCGCCCAAAAGGATGTGCTCGCCGACGCTGATTCGTTCGAGTTCCAGGTTGCCGTCTTTTTCGTTGATGGCGATCAGGATAAAATCGGCCGTGCCGCCGCCGACGTCGCAGACGAGGATGATGTCTCCGGGGCTAACCTGGCGCCGCCAGTCGCCGCCTGCCTGCGCCGTCCAGGCGTAGAAGGCTGCCTGCGGCTCTTCCAGCAACACCACCTTGCCGAGCCCGGCTGCCTCGGCCGCCTCGGCCGTCAGGTTGCGGGCAACCTCGTCAAAAGAGGCAGGAACCGTAAGGACAATCTGACCTTCCGCCAGCTTCAAAGGACGGCCTTGTGCGTTCTCCGCGTACAGAACGCCCTCTTTCATGTGCTCGAGGATGCGCCGGGAGCATTCGAAAGCGGAGAGCTTCGATTGTTTGATGTCGGATTTCCACGGCAGGACCGGCTTTTTCGGATCGATGTGCAAGTTCGACAACCATGACTTGGCCGACGTGATCAGACGGTCCGGGATCAGGGCGCCGTGATCGCGCGCGAACTGGCCTACGATCGTTTCCGGAGCAGCTTTCGACCAGGGCAACCGCAATGCGTTCTCCGGAAATTCGTCAGGATGGGGAATGTACAGCGCCGAAGGGAGCAGCGGCTTTTCCCCGATCTGATTGGGACCGAGCAGTTGCGTGATTTCGACGATGGCGGTGCGGCCGGTCTCGAGATCCTCGACGGCGACCACGCTGTTGCTGGTGCCCAGGTCAATTCCAAGGCTGAAACGTGCGCTCATGTGCTTATACGGACTGCGGATCAAACGGCCAATTTACAGTTGGTGGGAAAATCATCATTTTCATCGCCTCGATTCCGCAATCCGTATGAACAGTCTTTTGTCCAGACCGGCGAAGGGAGGCGGGCGGCCTTACGTGACCTCAACTTCTGCGGGGGCGATCGCCGGCAGGCGTGCCTGGCCGGCGTCCACCAGTCGCGGGAGTTTGATGGATTCGGTCTTCCAACCTTTATGGACCAGCTTGCCGGTGAAGGGCGGGTCGCCGCTGAGTTTGCCGACGATCCGGTACTCATCCGCGGCGTAGCCGGCCGGCACGGTGACCTGAGATCCTTCCTCGGCTTCGGAGATCGGGGTGATGGTGAAAGATTCCTGCAAGACCTGCCTGCAGCCCTGATGAACTACCCTCGCGGCTGCCCCGACCTGTTCGTCGTCATAAGGGGTAAGGTCCTCCATGAGAAAATCGACGAGCCGGCCTTTCTCCTGGAGAAGGGCGAAAAAAGCGACCACCTCGGCCTCAGCCTGATTTATCGCCGGGGTGGGCGGTTGGACGACGGCGGGCGGCGGCGCGGCCGCTTCAACCGGGGTGGGCTCCGGCGCGGCCGCGGCGACCGGAGCCGGTTCCGGCGCGGCCGCGGATTGAGTTCCTCCAACCAGGGAAAGTACCAGGACGAGGAGCGCAAGCACGCAGGCGGCCGCGGCAATCGGAACCAGGTAGTCGCGTGTGGCCGGAACCAGGAGCAGGCCGGTGAGTACGGCAATCAGAACTGCGGCGATCGATAGGTAAGGTTTCATCGTAAGTCTGCCTCAGTCGGGCGGATGCTGTTTTTTCAGCAAGCGAATGAGAATTGCCTGAAATTTTCAGTTTGATTCCGCCAAACGCAAGAGCCGGTAACGAGTAGCGAGCAACGCGTGACGGGTGGTAGGGGAGAGTTCGGATTTGTAACCTTCCCGCGGTGATCGCGGTGGTCCGCTGCGGCGCCGGGTGAACTCTTTCGCTGCGCCCGCCGTCCGACCGGGTTGCGGTTCTGGACGGTGGGGCACGCCGTTTCAGGCGTCCCGACGGGACGCGGGCCGGGGGGAACGGGTTCCAGGGACTGAAGTCCCCGGCTACTCTGAGCCGCCCCTCCGGGAGGAAAACCGGCACCCGGCACACGGTTGCCTCGGCGCTTGCGAATCCTGAACGTCGAACTCCGAACCGTACCCGCTACGCGTTATGCGTTACTCGTTACGCGTGCGCACCGGGATGGTCTCTTTCAAAAGATCACGAATCTCGGTGAGCACCACCACGTCCGGCGGTACGGCGGCAGGTTCCTGGGGCTTTTGCGCTTCTTTTCGTTTCAAACGGTTAACGCCCTGCACCAGCAGGAAAACGCAAAAGGCGACGATGAGAAAATTGATCAGGATCGTCAGGAAATTCCCATAGGCGATCACCGGACCGGCCGCTTTGGCGGCGGCCAGGGGCATACCCGGGGTAATCTTGTCCGACAACGGAATGTAAAGGTTAGTGAAGTCGAGGTTGCCGGCGACCTTGCCGATGGGCGGCATAACGAGGTCTTCTACGATCGAAGTAACTATTTTTCCGAAAGCCGCCCCAATGATCACGCCGACCGCCAAGTCAACCACGTTGCCGCGGTTGATGAATGCTCTGAATTCGGAAAAGACGCTCATGTTAACGCATGATAGTAAACCGAACGGGGACGTACCAAGCTCTTTCTCATGATTGCAGCGCAAAGTTGCCCGGAAGCTTCCGCAGAGACGCGCCGGCTGCCAACGGGGATGCTTGGCAGCTACAGGTGACGTGGTATACTCCGCGCGCCTGGGTCATTTGTATTATGTTGCTTCGCAAATTACTTTGTATCGCCAGCCTTGGAGTTCTCGCGTTCGCATCGGCGATGAACACCCCCGCCCAAGGCCCGTCCCCGGAGCCGTCTCCGAGCGTCCGGCGTGCCGAACCGGCCTCGGATTTCACGCCGGTTCCGAACCTCACGCCGGCTCCCGCAAACTCAGCCACGCCGTCACCGACTCCGGTTTTCGCCAACCCGGCCTTGGTTCCGCCCACCACGCCCACGGTCCCCGGCGGCAACGTAAGCCCTACCCCTACGCCCAACCCGAACGCGCCCGCCCAACCATGGACGCCGCCCGTTCCGCAACCGACCGCAGCGCTTCCCGGCCAAACGGCCCGGCCACCCCGCGCGCTGCCGGTTTCTCCGCAGGAACTCATTACCCGGTTGCAGATCTTTCTGGATCAGCGCAACTTCGGGCCGGGTAAGATCGACGGCCGATGGGGTGAATTCACCGGGAAAGCACTGATCCGCTATCAAGTTGCGAACGGGCAAAAACCGACCGGCCAGATCGATCTGCAAATGCAGCAGGAGCTGGAAAGGATTTTCCCCATCTACACCACTTACACCCTGGCGGCCGAGGACCTGACCCGGATCGACCCAGAACTGCCATCCAAGCCCAAGGACGAGGCTCATCTCAAGGTCTTGAATTACCGCTCGATCGCTGAATTTTTAGGGGAACGTTTCCATTCCGATCCGGAGTTTATCGCGAAAATCAACAAGGGCGTGAACCTCGATAAGCTGAAGCCGGGCGACTCGGTCCGCGTACCCAACGTGCAGCCGTTTCAGATTGAGACCATGAAAGAAGTGGCGCACCTGCCGTCGAACCTGCAGTTTGTGAATCGCGTCGTCAAAGTCGACACCCACTATCGCATGCTGGACGTCTTCGACGGCCAGAAGCTCATTTGCTCGTTCCCGATCACCCCTGGCTCAAAACGTTTGCCGGCGCCGATCGGGACGTGGAAGATCGTCGGTATCTCCACGCTGCCTTGGTTCCGCTGGGACGAAGCGATGCTGCAGCACGGGCAGCGCAGCGAAAACTATTATAACCTGCCGCCGGGTCCGCGAAATCCGGTGGGCGTGGTATGGATCGGCCTCAACAAACGGGGCATCGGGATCCACGGCACCAACAGCCCGGACACGATTGGCCGTTCGGCCAGTCACGGTTGTATCCGGCTGGCCAATTGGGACGCCGCACGCGTAATCAGTGAAGTAACCGGCGGCATGACGGTGCAAATCTTCTAATTCCCGGATCATCATGGAGCGGGCGTTACTGATCCTCGACACCGAAGCCCTGAGTCAGGCGTGCAAGGCACAACTCGACGCCCTGCGGTTGGACATCCAGGCATTGGAGCGGCAAATCAGCGACCACGATCAGTTTGACATTCCGGCCTTCCGCCAATGGGAAAGTTTGGTTTGCGCCGACCTCTTATCGCGTAAGCGGGAAGCGCAGGACGTGGTCCAGTTGCTGCGGACCCGGCTCCGCCTCGTGCATGCCTTGCGGGAGCGCGGCGGCTATCAGGAGGGTGAAGCCTTTTTCTGGTTTACGGCGATCGAAAGCGGCCGATGCGCGATCCCGGTAGAAGTCGAACGTTTCTGGCGTGAAATCGACCAGCCCCAGGCGGATGAGCATTCGTGGCACCGCAAAACCTGGACGGTCGCCGGGGACGGCCCGGAATCCGCACACGAACCGGGCGGCACGAAGGGCGCACGGGAGCATGGGGCCGCGGATCAGGCCGGGGATGTCGATCCGGGTGAGGCAGGGTTTTCTGACCAGGAAGAAGACGTCCACGATAAACTCATCGACGACGTCGAAACGCGGGTGAAAAAGCTGTACCGCAAAATTGTGAGACGCCTGCACCCGGACGCCAGGGGATCACTATCCGGGGCCGAATTGGAATTGTGGCATCAAACTCAGGAGGCATACCACGCGGGAGACATTTTCACGCTGGAAGTCATCCTGGCGCGCTGCGATCGGGTGGGGACGAAGCAACTTCGTTTTTCGGAGTTGCTGGAGTTGGTCAGCGAGGCGCGGGCGCGGCTGGCGATGCTGGAACGCGCGCTGGTCATGCTCGCCGAACGCCGGTCATGGCGGTTCCGCGAAACGACGGCGGCGCACCGCCGGGCCGTTGCGCAGGAACTGCGGTGCGAGCTGGAATCGGAGATCTTTCAATTGCAGTGCGAGCAACAGGCGTTGGACCGCCGCCTCTTGAGGATGCAGCATGAAGCCGAACGGTGGATGGAGCGGCGACGCCGGCAGATGGCGAGTACGGCAGCGGGTAACTGGTAACGGGTAACGGGTGCGACGGTGGGGGCCGAATGGCCGGGTCTTATGCCCGAGGTTCGGACCTAATCTTTTCGCCGTGGGTGCCCTGTTCCGCCGTGGCGCCGTGTGATTTTTTCCCGCTATGGCCGCCGTGTGCCGGCAGCAGGGTTTCCAGGTCGTCCGGCAAAGGGGCGCTAAACTCGTAGCGGTGTCCGTGGAGGGTGAAGGCAAGCCCGCTGGCGTGCAGGGCGTGGCGGTCCAGTAGAAGTACGTCCGCCAGGCGCGGAGTCCACCCGGTCTCAATAAATTCCAGATAGAGGTTTTCATCCGGCCCATAGATCTTGTCACCCACGATCGGCAAACCGGCCGACTTGAGATGAACCCGGACCTGGTGAGTGCGGCCGGTCAGCGGACGGGCTTCGATCAGGCTGAACGTTTGGCCGTTTTTCACCCAGCCTGCGAGCCGGCGACAATGCGTTCGGGCCAGGTCGCCGGCCGGGTCGATGCAACGTTTGAGCCAGATCCGGCTCGGCCGCACGCTGCCCTGGCGCAGGATCGGCGCGTCGACGGTAAAGGCGGGGGCGGGCGCCTCTCCCCAACAGATCGCCAGGTAAACCTTTGAAATTTCGGATCGTTCAATCCGGCGGGACAGGTGGCGGGCAGTGGCCTTGTTTTTGGCGACCACGAGCAGGCCGCTGGTCTCGCGGTCCAACCGATTCACGAAGGAAACCTGGCCGCCCCCGAGCAGTTCATAGGCAAGAAGTTGGCGTAGTTCATCCCAGACGGTCGGAGGTCCGCCCGGCCGGGTGGGGTGAACCATCCAATGGGCAGGTTTATCGACGGCCAGGAAATTCTGGTTTTCGAAGATGATGCGGCCGCCAAACGAGCCGATCCCCGCACGCGTCCTGGTCAAGGATCCGGGCCAACGCGGGTTTTCCACCCTTAAAGGATAAAGATTCTCCGGGGACAGGCAAAACTTGTAACCGGCCAAAATCATGACGCAGCAGCGTCCCTCTCCAGCGTAGCCGGAGAGGGCCGCTGCCAGAAGCCTGCATCGCGCCCAAATGCTTCGGATTATCGAGGGACTGGCGCGCGATGCAGGCTGGCGGGTGAATCCGGTGCGCGTACTTATTACAAATGGGTTGCGATGATTGAATTAAAGCAAGTCAGCCGGCGATACCGGCAAGGTGACAATCTGGTGGTGGCGCTTGATCGGGTGAACCTCGGCATCGCCGCGGGCGAGTTCGTGGCGATTACCGGTGAGTCCGGATCGGGCAAGAGCACTTTACTGCACCTGCTTGGCGGCCTGGATCGACCCGACGAAGGTGAGATCTGGGTTGACGGCGTTGCGGTCGGCAGTGCGTCGGAGAAGGAATTGACAAAGTACCGCCGGGAAAAGCTCGGGATCGTCTTTCAGTTTTTCAACCTGTTGCCAACCTTGACGGTATTGGAAAATGTGGCCCTTCCGCTCCAGTTGCAGGGCCAACGTTTGCACCGGGCGGAAGCGCGGGCGCGGGAGTTGCTTGACCTGGTCGATTTGGCAAAGCGGGCCGGACATTTTACGTTCCAGCTGAGCGGGGGTGAAATGCAACGGGCGGCGGTCGCCCGGGCGCTCGCACACCGGCCGCGATTATTGCTGGCCGACGAACCGACCGGGAACCTTGACGAGGTGAATGCGGGCCGGATCATGGCCCTGTTTGGCGCAATTGACCAGCAGCGTTTGGCCACCTTGGTGGTTGTGACGCACAGCCCGGAGGTGGCGGCCCAGGCCAGGCGGGTCGTCCGGCTGCGGAACGGAAGAATCGAAGCGGACGTTGCCGGCAAGGGTCAGGGGCATGGGCGGCGGCCTCCGGTGGTTGCTGACGATGATTCAACCAGCATCGGGCACCCTGTCCATGGCTGATCATTGATCGGTAATTGCTGATTGCTGAGCGGCGTGTAACAGTCGGGCCTCCTGTCGATGGCTTTTTCCTACCAGCACACCTTGGCGAAAAGCGCCAGTCTGAGCGGCAATGCTCTGCACACCGGCGCGACC
>JAFAUY010000074.1 GCA_019243005.1 Verrucomicrobiota bacterium
TTGTTCGGCTCCGTTTTTTCTTGAATGAGGGTTCGGGTGCTTCCGTAGGTTTTCATCCGCCCATCCCGGTAAAGCACCATTTTTACGTCCGGCTCCATCGCGATATGGGTGTTTAGTCCCTGGGTAACCTGGGGCCATCCCAGCAGGGTGACCGAACCGTCTTTGGCCTCGTAAATCGCGCGCTCCGACTGGCCGGTTGACCGCACGGGCTGCGCCGGTTGTCCCGGCGCGGCGGGCGATTGTCCGGGCGTCGCCAGCGGCTGGCCGGCCGCCGGCGCAGCCGGGGTGCCCGCCGGAGGTGGTTTGGGCTGGTTCATGTGAACGATCATCACGTGCCCCTCGGCTTCCGCGCTTTGCAACCCTCCACCGTCCTGCTCACGATTCAAATGCACCGTAAGCTTGTCGGAGGTCATCGTGAAAGACGGGTCAATCACCTTGACGTTGCCGATGAAAACGGCACTCCGGGACTGGGAGTCGAACTGCGCCTCCTCCTTGGCCGTAATTTCGGTGGGTCCCTTCGACTCCTGCTGGTTTTCGCCGAACAACTCGTTGCTGTTTTTGTCGTTCTTTTTCGCGTTCGTCGCGGAGGTTGCGGTCGCCTTGACCGCCGTCGTCTTAACGGGCCGCCGCTCCTGCGCAAAACCCGTCGCGGTCACCCCCCACCAACCTACGATCGCAGTGCAAACCCAGTGCTTCATCACGGTGCTTGAGTCGCCGGTTCACTCTTCTCCTGTTTCCGGTCAAGCTCATTCCGATTGTAGATGAGCATGCGGATATTCCCGGTCACGCGACCCTGGCGCGTTTTGGAATTAAACTCCAAGCCATCCCCGGTGAGCCTGAAATCGCTCCGGGTGATTACGACGGGCTCGTTACTCCGGATGACGTTGTTGTCCAGGTTCATGATCGAATGCCTAAGGTCGATTTTCACCTCCGGCTGGGAAGTTTGCTGGTTGTAAGTTTGGATCGAAGCGGTTTGCATTTGCACGTTCTGGGCATCAAGGCGAGTCGCCGTTTCGACGTCGAAAAGAAGGTCCAGTTTACCGTCGTTGTTGCGTATTGGCAGGTGCAGCCCTTTAACCTCGTGTCCGACCGGCACCGGAATGTCCAGCTTACGACCCGGCGTGGCGTCTTGAGCGAACGACGTAACCGCCAGACTTCCGGTTACGCCCAATATCGCGCACGTCTTAGCGTACGATTTCATGGATTTGGGTTAGCTTCCGAAGGAGGTCCGGCAATTCCTGGAACCGGATCTGGTTCGGTCCGTCCGAGAGCGCGGCACCGGGATCATAATGCGTTTCAATAAATACCCCGTCGCATCCGGCCGCAACGGCCGCGCGCGCGAGGACGGGAGCCAGCGCGCCGTCTCCTCCGCTCCGATCGCCGGCCGCCCCTGGACGCTGCACGGAATGGGTCGCGTCGAAGATGATCGGGTATCCCTGCTCGTGAATCCAATAAATCGAACGCATGTCCGCCACGAGATTCTGGTAGCCGAAACTGGCCCCGCGTTCCGTGAAGACGTACTGCCGGCAGCCGAACGCTTCGAGCTTTTCGGCGATGTTTTTCACATCCCAGGGCGCCAGAAACTGCCCTTTCTTGACGTTAACCGGCCGCCCGGTTTCGGCGGCCGCCCGCAACAGATCGGTCTGGCGACACAGAAAAGCGGGTATTTGCAGCAGGTCAATGTAACGGCCCGCCACCTTGGCCTCTTCCGCCGAGTGAACGTCCGTCGTGACCGGCCGTCGGGTGGTTTCCCGGACCTCCGCCAGAAGCTCGCAGCCCGCTTCCAGGCCGATGCCCCGAAAAGAGTGGACGGAGCTGCGGTTCGCTTTGTCATAAGACGCCTTGAAAATGAAAGGCACGCCCAGACTTCGGCAGACCCCATCAAGATCACCTGCAAGGTTGCGAACGAACTTTTCCGATTCCATGACGCAGGGGCCGAGCACAAAAGCCAGCGTGCCCCCCCCAAACTCGACGTCACCTACGACGCAGGTTTTCGACATGCGACTCAATGCTCCAAACCAGAGGACCTCCCGGCGGAAAATCGGGCTGGGCCAACCTGCCTTACGCAGGGAACGTCACCTCCCCTGAACCTTCGTCGTGAGCAGAGACGTCACGGCCAGGGTCATGAACCATAGTTTTTGACGAACTTTTTGCGGGATTCCGTCGCGGGTGCCGGTTCCACCTTGCCGGGGTCGGCCTTGGGCGGTTCGGCCACGGATGCCGGGCTTGACACCGGCCCCGGTCCGGCCGCAGCCGCCGGAGCCGCGTCAGGCGCGGCCGCCTCACCGTGGACTTCCCGTTGCTGCACGGCTTCCACAAAGGCCATCTGCAAGTTGGCGATGGTGCCGTTAAGAATCCGGGCCTCGTCTGAATTCAAGTTTCCGCTCGTCTTATCCTGGAGCATGACGAGCTGGTCGATCAACAACTGCGCCATATCCAGGTTGACCTCAGGTTTTCCAGTTTGCGGGTGCGGGATCTGGCCAAGCATGAACGCGGCATTCTGGGCGTGCATCAGGACAAATTCGATGAACCGCTGGGTCATCTCGCCCGCGGACGTGACCGTGTGCTGGTATTCTGCCATACTGATCGGTTGGGATTAAGGTTTAACAATGACCGTTACCGATGGTTTATCCATTAAATATTTACGGCAGATTGCCTGGACTTGATCCAAGGCCAGCGCATCGATTGCTTCCTGGCGGGCTTCCTGGTAACGCGGCCCGAGCCCGTAAAGAACGTTTAAAGCCGTCGCATGCGCGTAGCCATCCAGGTTCTGCTTCTGGAAGGCATGTTGGGCGCGCAGCCGGGCTTTCGCGCGTTCGAATTCGCGCTGGGTAAGCCCGTGCTCCCCGATCGCCCGCACCTGCTGATGGCAAAGCTCGGCGACCTGCTCCACGCCGGCGGGGCTGGTTGCGGCGTAAACGGTAAACAAACCCGGCGCAAGGCCCAGTGACAGGGAAGTACCCACCGAATACGCCAGCCCCAGCTCCTCCCGAATCCGGATAAAAAATCGGGAGCTCGAGTCGCCGGTCGCTTCATCCAGCAACTCGAAGGCGATCCGGTCGGGATCGTGGAGCGAGCACGCCAGAAACCCGACCATCACGATCGCCTGATTTCGCTGGTCCCGGTGCGTGATCCGATCACTCGCAAGCGGCGCAACGGGCGGCACCTTTGCAACTTGCGGCGTCTCTTCGGGAGCGGCCGGCAGTCGGTCGGCGAGTTGGTCCAGCAAACGATTTCGGTCGAACTGGCCGCTGAAAGCCAACAGCCCGGAACCGCAAAGCACCGTGCGCTCGTACATGGCTTGCAGATCGCTCTGGGTCAGGCGCGCCACGGAACCGGCGGCGCCCAACACGTTGCTGGCATACGGATGATCCCGGTAAACCGCGCGGCGCAAGATGCTCCGGGCCACCATGTACGGTTGTGCCTCCTCAGCCCGGATGGCGGCGAGTTGGCTTTCACGCTCCCGCTCCAGCACCTCTTGCGGGAAGGCAGGTGCCGCGAGCACGTCGGCGAGAATGTCGAGCAGGCGATCACTGTCCGCGGCCAGCGTGTTGATCGTGAGACGGACCGAGTTGTAGCCGGAGTCCCCGAAGAGTGAGCCGCCCAGGCATTCAACTTCTTCGGCCAACGCGGCCGCATTCCGCGACCGGGTCGCCTTGACCGCGCATTGCGAATGCAGCCGCGCCAGGCCACCCTGCCCCGCACCCTCCGCCAGTACCCCACCTCGAAAAACGGCGGAAGCATGCAGCAGCGGCAAACGAGCATCCGGAATCAGCAGCACATCCCGGTGAGGCGCCAGCGTAACAATTTCCGGCTCCGCCGCGGGCGGTCGCCGGCCTGGGCGCGTTTTCTGGGCGAGGTGGGGCCGCAGGCTGGCGAAGGAGACGTTATCCTCCACCAGAAACCGGTCGCACACGTCCGCGATTTGTTCCCGCGTAACGTCCCAGACTTTTTCCAGGTAACGATGGCTGTAGTTGACGTTGCGGGTATAGAGCCAGTTCAGACCGGTATCTGTGGCCATACCTTTAACCGTCTGCAGCTGCTCGATCGCATTGACCCAGATCACGCGTTTAGCCTTCTCCAACTGCGCTTGCTCCAGGCCGTGACGGCGCCATTGCCGCAGGGCCGACATCACCTCGTGCTCAACCGAATCGAGCGTTTTCTCCGCGCACGTTCCGGAAATCGTCAGGAGACCCGGAAACGCCGGCGTATAGCTGAACGCACCGATCCCATACACGAGGCCCCGCTCCTGCCTCAACGCCTTGTAGAGAATCGAGCTGACGCCCCCGCCCAGAATTACCGAAGCGACGTCGAGCGCCGGCGTATCCGGACTGAATAATGGCGGGATATGGAACGCCAGGCTGAAGTAGCCGAGTTCGGCGTCGAACACTCGGCTCCTGGACCGGCGCCCCTGCTGGCGTGGTTCTTCGGGCAATACGGCCGTGCCAAGCGGCGCCGGCCGGGCGAAACCGAACGCGCGCTCCACTTCCTCCCGGACGGCCTCCGGGGCGAAGTCTCCGGCAACCACGACGAAGACGTTGTTCGGAACGTACCGGCGCCGGTAGTAGTCGACCACCGCGGCGTGATTCAGGCAATCGAATATTTCCCGTAAGCCGATCACCGGAAACCGGCAAGGGTGGGCCTGGTACGCCGTCGCAAAGGTCAGGTGGCTGAGCATCCGGTCCGGGTCATCGTAACCCATTTCAAACTCGCGCCGGATAACGTCCATTTCGCGCTCCAGCTCCGCCGGTTCAATCGATGACCGGAAGGTCATGTCGGCCAAAACCTCCAGCGACGGTCCCAGCGCGGACCGGGGACAATCCACCCAAAATACGGTCCGGTCGAACGACGTGTAAGCGTTCAGGTAGCCGCCGTGCCGATGGATCTCATCGGCAATCTGGACCGCGCTGCGCTGCGCCGTCCCTTTAAACAGCATGTGTTCGAGCAGATGAGTCAAGCCTGCGCCGACCCACGCACCCTCGTTGATGCTGCCGGTCTCACACCACACCTGGATGCTGGTTGCCTCCGTCCCGGGCCGCTCAACGGCCAGGATCGTGATACCGTTGGCAAGTTCGTGCTGCGACGTCCGCAGTTCCGTAAACTCCATCGATCCAACACCCCTAAGATTTGCCCTTGGACGAGGTTCGCACCGGCTCGAACGGTTGCACAAACGCCGTCTGAAAATCGAGCCCGCCGCGGAAATCCTCCAGCGAATCGGAATCGGTTTTGCCGAAAACACCGGCTTCGATCAGATCGAAGACGATTTGACCCACATCCTCCGAGGCCCGGACCCCCCAATAATCCAGAACGGTCGACGCCATTGGCCCGAATTCTTTCAGGGCGAACTGGCGAAACCCGTCGAGGAGCTCGGCCGCATTAACATGATGGTTACTCTCGGCCAACGACCGCTTGCGCTGCTTGATGGTAAACTCAAGCGCCTCCTTCACGAACCGATACGCCTCCCGGTCGTAGCGAGGGTTATGTTCGATAATCTGATCGACGATCTCGTTGAAGGATTTCTGCATGGATTTTACTTGCTTTCAACCTGCGCCGGCCCTTTGCCTGTGACGCGAAAGTGTTGGACGATTGCGCCCACAAAAAGGGCAACGCACAACCCCAGAATGAGAAACTGTTCGCGCCGGGTTAATCGAAGCATATGGCAGGGTTAGTGCAGCCGGTCTGGGCGTTGCTGGATTTTGTCGCCGTCACGCTCCGAGGGTGCGCCCACGAACTCAGCCCTGGGCCGGCGCGCCGCTGCCCGTGGAACCGCCGGATTTGCCTCCGCTGTTACTCCCGCCGCTGCCGGTGCCGGCCCCGCTGCCGCCACTGCTAGTGCCGGCGCCGGTGCTCGAGCCCGCCTCTTTTTTGGCGGCTTCTTTGTACCCCTGGCTCCGGTAATCCGTGATATAAAAACCTGAACCTTTAAAGATCAGGCCGGCGCCGGTTCCGAGCAAGCGCTTCACAGGACCCTGCCCCCATTCCGGCTGGCGGCAGGATTCCTTCGGGCAAACCTTATAGGCGGGGTCTTTCATCGATTGAAACGCCTCAAAAGTTTGCCCGCATTTCTCGCAACGGTACTCGTAAGTCGGCATAGGTGGACCCCGAATATAGCAGTGAAGCGCGTCCGGGACAACGCGGCCTCCCCTTTTCGTCCCTCTAAAATTATAAACCCGCGACTTGACCTTCCGGAAGAACTTGTCTATGTCAGCGCTCCTGGTCCAAGCCTATGATGTATTTCCGTCGTATCGCGTTGCTCGCGGCCACTCTCGGGCTGGCTGCCTGCGGAAACAGTGAAAAGGCGCGACTTGCGAATCCGAACACGTCGTATCTGCCGGCGCCCGGCTCCCTCGCCACCACGCAGGCCCCCGCGGATGGGTACGACCCGATTTCTTACTGGGACGGCGACGGTGTCCAAGGTGCTCCCTCGGTGGTGATTTATCTGAACGAGCAACGGGCCTACTTTTACAAAGGTGACCAACTCGTGGGCGTGTCTCAGGTTTCCGCCGGCCGTGAAGGGTACAACACCCCGCCGGGCAGCTATAAAATCATGCAGAAGGACCGCGACCACGCATCCAACCTTTACGGCGATTTTGTGGACGCGGCCGGTAACGTCATCCAAAAGGACGTCGCGGTGGATAAGGATCCGAAGCCGCCCGGGGCACTCTTCAAGGGGGCTCCGATGCCGTTTTTCATGCGAATCACCGGCGGCGTGGGGATGCATGAAGGCTACCTGCCGGGCTATCCCGCATCCCACGGATGTATCCGGATGCCGGGCAAGATGGCGGAGATCTTCTTCAGCAACGTCGAGGTCGGCACACCGGTCACGATCATGAGGTGATGACACCACGGTCACGGCCACGGCGGCACACCGCGGGCACCGCAATAACTATCACACGGCCCCACGGCTAAACGCGGCAACCACGGCGGCTCTGAACGCCGAACTCCTGCTCCCCCCATGAAAAAGCTCATTAATGCACCCGAAAACGTTGTCGAAGAATCCATGGCTGGCCTGGCGGCCGCTTATCGTCAAGTGTTGACGGCCCACTTCGGTCCTAATTTCCTGAGGCGAGTCGATGCGCCGGTAAACGGGAAAGTCAGCGTAATCTCCGGCGGAGGGAGCGGCCATGAACCGCTCCATGGGGGATTCGTGGGCCGGGGCATGCTGGACGCCGCTTGCCCGGGTGCCGTGTTTACCAGCCCGACACCCGACCAGATGCTCGCCGCCACTGAGGCCGTGCATGGCGGCAGAGGTGTGCTTCACATCGTGAAGAATTATACGGGCGACGTGATGAATTTTGAGATGGCCGCGGAGCTTGCCCGGGCTCAAGGCATCGAGGTTGAGGCGGTGGTCATTAACGACGACGTCGCCGTTAAGGACAGCCTTTACACCGCCGGACGGCGCGGCGTCGGCACCACCGTGCTCGCGGAAAAAATCTGCGGCGCAGCCGCGGAGGAAGGCCAATCCCTGGAGCAATTAGCCGCCCTTTGTCGCAAGGTAAACGCGGCGGGGCGAAGCATGGGCATGGCGCTGACCTCGTGCACCGTCCCGCACGCCGGCAAGCCGACTTTTGAATTGGCCACGGATGAAATGGAAATGGGCATCGGGATTCACGGCGAACCGGGTCGGGAACGGATGAAGCTGCGGAGGGCTGATGAAGTCACGGACTTGCTTTTGCAGCCGGTCCTGGATGATCTCGCGCTCGGATCGGGGTCTGAAGTGCTGCTCTTTGTGAACGGCATGGGTGGCACGCCGCTGCTGGAACTTTTTATCATCTACCGAAGGGCACAAGAACTCCTGCAGGAACGGGGAATCAGCGTGGCGCGCAACCTGGTTGGGCCTTACATTACCAGTCTGGAAATGGCGGGCGCCTCGATCACGCTGCTGCGGCTCGATGACGAACTCAAACACTTCTGGGACGCTCCGGTCTGGACGCCGGCGCTCCGTTGGGGGATCTAGACTAGGCGGCGAGATGGCCTGGGGTTAATTATGGCGAACGGGATCACAACCGCAATCGTGCTGCGCTGGCTGGAGCGTTACGCGGGTATCCTGGCGGAAAAGAAGGATCACCTTACCGCCTTGGATTCCGCCATCGGCGATGCCGACCATGGGGCCAACATGCATCGCGGTTTTCAGGCCGTCCTCGCGAAGGCGCCCGCCTTGGAAGACAAGCATTTGGGCGAGGTTTTCAAGGTGACCGCGATGACGTTGATCAGCACGGTCGGAGGGGCGAGCGGACCGTTGTACGGGACCTTTTTCTTGCAGGCCGGCGCCGGGCTGGCCGGGCGCCCGGCCCTTAGCCCGCAGGAGTTTGCGGCCAGTTTGGAAAGGGGTGTGGCCGGGGTGATTCAGCGGGGGAAAGCCGCCTTAGGGGACAAGACGATGGTCGATGTGCTGGAACCGGCGATCGCCGCCCTGCGAAAAGCGGCGGACGCAGGCGAGCTTACGCCCTCATCCCTGGCGGAGGTGGCGGCGCACGCCGAAGAGTGCGCCAAGGCGACCATCCCGCTGCTGGCCCGCAAAGGGCGTGCGAGTTACCTGGGGGAGCGCAGCCGGGGCCACCAGGATCCGGGCGCGACTTCCGCCGCCTACCTTTTTACGGCGCTGGCGGAGACTTTCTCCCTGCAAACGCCGAAGCTCTGAAAAGGGGGTCCTTCGGATCCGTTCGAAATACCTTCATCGATGGTTGGTCTTGTCCTCGTTTCACACAGCCGTAAACTCGCCGTGGCGGCAGCCGAACTGGCGGGGCAAACCGCCGGGCCGGGCCTGCCGGTGGCGGCTGCGGGAGGGGCGGGCGAGGGCCACGCAGAACTCGGCACGGACGCCCTGGATATTCTTGAGGCCATCGATTCCGTGCTGTCCGATGCCGGAGCCGCCGTCCTGATGGATATGGGCAGTGCGGTCCTGAGCGCACAAACGGCCCTGGATCTGCTCGATGAAAAGCAACGGTCCCGCGTGCGCCTCTGTTCGGCCCCTCTGGTGGAAGGGGCGGTCGCCGCAGCGGTACAGATCCGTATCGGATCCACCCTTGAGCAGGTCATCGCGGCAGCCGCCGGCAGCCTGACCCCTAAGCAGGAACAATTGGGTGATGCTGAACCGGAGGATACCTCTCGCCAGCCGGATGGTGTTGCGTCGCCGCCGTGGCTGTCCGGTGAATTTATCGAATTGCCGATCGAGAACGCCCACGGGCTGCACCTGCGACCGGTTGCGGCGCTGCTGAGCGCCCTGGCCGGGCTTGATGCGCAGGTTCGTGTGGAAAACCTGACCAAGAAGCGCGGGCCAGTCGAGGCGCGTAGCCTCGTGGAAGTTGCCCGCCTGCAACTCTCGTATGGTGACCTTGCCCGCTTTCAATTGTCGGGCTTGGAAGCGGAGGAAGCCGGCCGGCGCATTCGCCGGCTCGCCGCACAGCGGTTCGGTGAAGAAGCGGCCGACGCAGAGCCGGAAACTCCGGCGACGCCGGACGCGCAGTCCGGCAGCGGCTTGTTCACCAGTTCTGTCGGCGTTGCCGTCGGCCGGCCTTTCTGGGTCGATCAGGGTGATCTGACGGACCTGGTCGAAGTCAATGACGAACCGGTCCAGCCGCAACAGATTCCGGAGGAACTCGAGAGACTCGCGCACGGCTTGGCGGCAGCCACTCGAGCGCTGCAAGATAAACTGCGCATGCCGGATGACAGCGCTTTCGGCAGACAGCGGCGTGCGATGGTCGCCGCACAGGTGCTCATCCTGGGTGATTCGTACCTCCAAGGTCAGGCAGAGGCCCGGGTCCGCGAGAAACGCAGCTCGGCCGCGCACGCCTGGCTTGAAACGATGATCGAGCAGGCCTCCTTGCAAGAGCAAGCCGACGATCCGTACCTGCGCGGGCGGGCCGCTGACTTTCGTGAGCTGGGCCGGCTCGTGCTCAGGTCCCTGCCGGGCGTTTCCAACGCGCCTGCCGCCCGGCAACTGCCCGGTGAACCTTTCGTGCTCGTGTGTGAAGAGCTCTCCCCTTCCCTGCTCGACCAAGTTCGTTCGCCGCGGCTGCAAGGCGTGTTGCAACTGGGTGGCGGTCCATACTCGCATGGCTCCATCCTCGCCCGCACCGCCGGGATTCCCTGTCTAGGAGGAGCCCGGGATGCCGCCCAGCAACTCCGGGGAGCCCGCCGGATCGCGTTCGACGCGGGAGCCGTCCAGATTTGGACTGATCCGGATCCACCCACGGTGGCTCACTTGAACGACCGTCGCGAAGCGGCTGAAAAGGCTCAGGCGCAATGGCGGGCGCAACCGCCCGGCCCTGCGATTACGCTCGACGGCACCACAATCCACGTCCTGGCCAACGTCAACTCCGTTGAAGACGTGCAGTTAGCCGCGGCCGAGGGCGCGGACGGAATCGGCCTGCTGCGGGTCGAGATTTTGTTTCAGCGTTTCAGAACGCGACCGGACGAACCGGCGCAGCTTGCCTCGTTGCAACAATTGCTTGAGCCCTGGGGTGATCAGCCGGTGGTGATCCGGTTACTCGATGCCGGTGCGGACAAACCGGTCCCGTTTCTTAACGCCGGTGCCGAAGCGAATCCATTCCTGGGCGTCCGCGGAATTCGGCTTCTGCTACGAAATCCGGAGTTTCTCCGTGCCCACCTGCGAGCGCTCCTCCGATTAGCGAATGAGCGGAATCTCAGCATCATGGTTCCGATGGTGGGCGATGCATTGGACCTGGTCGACGTACAGCGCACGTTGGTCGACGAACACCGTGGACTGCTCGAACGTGAAGTCGCTCATAAATGGCCTTTGACCCTCGGCGCGATGGTCGAAACTCCGGCCGCGGCTCTCAGCATCCGTTCGCTGGCCGCAGCAGCGGATTTCTTCAGCCTGGGAACCAATGACCTGGTTCAGTACCTTCTCTGCGCCGAACGCGGGCACCCGGGCCTGGGCCCATTCCAGGACGGATTGCACTCCTCGGTGTTGAAGACGATTCGTCTGACGGCGGCCGACGTTGGCAGCGTGTCGCGTCCCTTGTCGATCTGCGGCGAACTGGCGGCCGATCCGGAGGCGATTCCGGTGTTGCTGGGCCTCGGGTTGCATTCCCTTAGCGTCGGCCCCCGGATGGTTGCGCGAACCAAAGCCATCGTGCGCACGCTCGATCTGGAGAAATGCCGTGCCGCTTGCGATACCTTGGTCGAAAGCCCGGCGGTGCGTGGCGAAGAGGTGCGCCATTTCATTCGCACGCGGTTTCCTGAACTGGCCGTATTCGGACGTTAGGGGTGAGCGAGTAGCGGGTAACGGGTAGCGTTCGGCGTTCAGTCACACGGTGGGCACAGCGTAAGAGGTTCACACGGTCACACGGCGGCCACAGCGGAGAAGAATCACACGGCGCCGTGGCGCCGTGTGATTCTTTTCTCGCTGTGGCCGCCGTGTGGCTTTACAGGGCTGCTTATCTCACCCACCTTAGCCAACCTTATGGAAATCGACTTCCAAGCCATTCGCACCGATCAACTAAAGTCCCGCATCGGCGAGCTTCGGAGGTATCTTTGACTACGCCGCATTACAACGGCGCTTGCAGGAGTTGGAGCAGCAGATGGCCGAGCCTGATTTCTGGGACCGTAAGGAACAAGCGCAAAAGATTATCGATGAAACCACCGTTGTGCGCGCCAAGGTGCAGCCATTGGCTGAGTTGATCCAGAAAGCGGACGACTTGGAAGTGTTGCGGGACTTGACGCAGGAAGAGGGCAACCACTCAGCGCAACTTGCCGCTTTTCAGGATTTGCAAAATGAATACGCGGCGGTAACGCGCGCGTTGGAAGAATTTGAGTTCAAGATGCTCCTGTCCGGGGAATTCGATCGAAACAGCGCGTTTCTTACCATCCATGCCGGTGCCGGCGGCACGGAATCGTGCGACTGGGCGGATATGCTCCTTCGCATGTACCAGCGCTGGATCGAAAGAAGCGGGTATTCGAGCCAGATCGTTGACATTCAGCAAGGGGAGGAGGCCGGGATCAAGTCGGCGACCTTGCTCGTCATCGGTGAATACGCCTACGGTTACCTCCAGACCGAGCGGGGCGTCCATCGGCTGGTCCGTATCTCGCCCTTCGATGCCAACAAACGGCGCCACACCTCGTTTGCGAGCGTGGACGCCGTGCCTGAACTTAAGGACGACGTTGATGTCGAGATCAAGGAAAGCGACCTGCTCTTCGACACCTTCCGTAGCGGTGGTAAAGGCGGCCAGAACGTGAATAAAGTGGAAACGGCCGTGCGTATCACCCACGTTCCAACCGGCATCGTCGTCGCGTGCCAGGCGGAGCGCAGCCAGGGACGCAACCGCCAAATGGCCCTCAACATGCTCAAAGCCAAGCTTTATCAGATCGAACAGGACAAAAAGCGGGCGGAACTCGATCGGCAGTACGGTGAAAAGGGCGACATCGCCTGGGGCAGCCAGATCCGATCCTACGTGTTCCAGCCCTACCAGATGGTTAAAGACCATCGAACCGGGGTCGAAACAAGCAACGTGCAAGCCGTCATGGACGGGGATATTGACGCTTTTATCGAGGGTAAACTGCGTGGGTTAACCTACAGGAAAGGTGCCGGCGACGCGGACGACGAGGTCTAGGGCGTTTTCAGTGGTCGGCGATGGTGGACACGTTCCTTTCCGCGACCACGTCCCCCTCGCCCAGCTTGCGCTTGAACAACTCCAGTACCATGGCGTACACGATGCGAGCAGCCGCGGGGTCATAACGGTGTCCCTCGTCCCGCATAAACGCATGGGCACCATTGAACTCATGCCAGCTGAAGTTTATGTCCGCGTCGGCCAGCGCGTTGTAGATCGTCGCACGCCCTTCACGTGGCACGTGCGGATCCTGCCGTCCGAACACCATCAAAAGTTCACTGCGGATCTCCGGGATACGCGCCAGGGAATCGTCCTTCATGCCCTTGCCCAGGCTTCCCTTATGAATGTCGGTCGGGTAACAACAGGTCGCCGCCAGCACTTCAGGATTCATCGCCGCTCGAAACGCAAGGTGACCCCCAATACAAAAACCCATGACGCCCAACTGGCCCGTACTCTGGGGATGTGATCGCAGGTAGGCCAGCGCAGCGCGCGCGTCGCCATCGTAGCTCACCAACTCTTTGCCAAATTTATCGGCGTTGCCGCGATCGGCCCCCGCCTGATCATAGGGCAGAACTGTTCCCGGCGCTTCCAGTTCGTGGAAGATCTCGGGAATGGCAACGACAAAGCCGTGACCCGCCAGCAACGCCGCGGTACGCCGGATCGGGCCGGTCACCTGAAAGATCTCCGAAAACAGGACAATCCCAGGGTAACGGCCGTCGGCAGCAGGGCGCAGCACGTAGGTCCTCATCGGGCCATTAGGCGTTTGCAGGTCGGTTTGTTCGTCGTCTTTGATCGTCATGGCTGAAAATTGAGTGAAGGAATAGAATGCTGGCTGCCGGGCCCGCTCTCGATCACGTACAAGACGTGCGCGTAATTCGGGATCGAACGCGAATACTACTAGCGAATCGAGGCTATCGTTCAATCGAATCAATCATGACTTTCTCTTCCGTCCTGGCCCCCGTGGAGGTGTCGACCCAGATTCTGGCGCCGAACGCTCTGGTCGACTGGCACGCCCATTTGCACGATGAATTCTGTCTGATTATGGACGGATCCCCGACAGTCGGGCATGCCGGAGCCAGAATCCTTACCAACCCAGGGGCCCTGTTTCTTTTTAGAGAGGGCGAGATCCACGGAATATGGAATCGCGGGAGCGTCACCAGCTGCGTCTGGCAGCTCGGTTTCAGGATCACCTCAGAAGCCAGAGCCGAATTCAGCGCACTTTTTGACCGTCCTCTCGAACAGCGGCTCGTCAGGTTATCCGCAACGCGGCAAACGCTCTTTTGCGAAATCTGCCAGAAGATCGATTGCGAGAAAAATGTGACGGACACTTCAAACCATTCCGCCGCCTCCGCTTGGCTTGTCATTCAGCTCGTCAACGTCATGCGATGGCTTACGGCGCAAGACGGTCAGAACCCGGCCAAGCCCACGGAAAAGATCGAGAGTGCAGTCGAGCCCAAAGGAAACCTGGATCCGCAATGCTTCGACCTATGGCAAAAAATCCATCACCACGCGTTCCTGCCGACCTCTGCTGAACCAATGCTTTTCGGACAAGATCCCTGCCATGATTCCCTTCGACACCGGTTCCGTAAGGCTTTCGGGGTGTCTCCGCAAGCCATGCTGGTTCGCCTCCGGATGAATCGGGCAAAGGAGCTGCTGAGGACGGGCAATTTCTCAGTCAAGGAAATCGCGAGCCAACTCGGTTACGCGCGGCAGCATGAATTCGCCCGCGCCTTTCACAAGTTCATCGGGATGAGCCCCAGCGAATGGAAAACGAAAATCGAGGGCGAGGCAGGCTAAGTGGTTCCGGTCCCCCGGTGGCGTAACTGGTCGAGCACCACCGCCGCAATGATGATCGCCCCGGTGACGATCTCCTGCACCCAATTGGGAAAATCCATCTTGGTGCACCCGTTGGCCACCACCGTCATGACCAACGCCCCGATCAAGGACCCAAACACCGACCCTTCCCCGCCGCTCAAGCTGGCCCCCCCGATCACCACCGCCGCGATGATCAATAACTCCATGCCGTTGGCCGTCGTCGGGTCGCCCACCGTCAGGTAGGCAAACTGCATCACCCCGGCAATCCCGGCAAAGGCCAGCGCCACCACCCAGATCAACAGCTTGGTGTTGCGC
>JAFAUY010000141.1 GCA_019243005.1 Verrucomicrobiota bacterium
CGTCACGGTGCCGCTGGCCCGCTCAACGTCGGCCCCGAGGTGCGTGAGGATCTGCAGCAGGTAATGCACATCGCTCAGGTCCGGGACACGGTGGATGATGCACTCGTCGCGAGTGAGCAAGGTCGCAGCGATGATGGGCAAGGCGGAATTTTTCGAACCGCTGACCTTGACCGTGCCCGCCAAGGCGCGACCACCGTGCACGATAATCTTATCCATAGCTTGCCCCGACCACTCGGATGACCCCTTGGTAATCCTTACGCGTGAAAATGTCTCGATATTTTTCTGCGGCCAGCAAGTTGCCAACTTCGGCCGCCTGACCGGCCCCGATTTCCAGCGCCAGGAATCCACCCGGTTTCAGGGAGAACCGGGCATCCCGGATCAGTCGCCGGATTAATTGCAAACCATCCGGGCCGCCGTCGAGCGCGGCAACGGGATCACGCCGTACCTCGGCGGCAAGGCCCGCAATCTGGGCGGTCGGGATGTAGGGCAGATTTGCCACGATCAGATCGGCGGCAGGCTCCGGGACTATGCTGGAGAGCAGGTCGCCTGCGGCAAACCGGACGCGGGAAGTTACCTGGTGAAGGCTGGCGTTTTCTGAAGCCAGCGCCAAGGCTTGCTCAGACTGATCGATGCCGACGACCTGAAGATCGGGACGTTCCAAGGCCAGCGTAATCCCGATCACGCCTGAGCCCGTGCCGACATCGATCGCAAGCCGGCCGGGTACCGTTCCAGGCAGACGGATCAATGCTTCTTCCACCAGAAGCTCAGTTTCCGGACGCGGGATCAACGCCCGCCGGTCGGTCTTGAAACGGCGTCCGAAAAAGTCCCAGTGACCGAGCACGTGCTGGAGGGGCTCCCGTTCGGCCCGCCGTCGCACCTTGGCGCGCAGGATACCGAGTTCGTGCTCTGAAACGGTGCGATCAAACTCAAGGTAAAGATCCAGGCGACGTTTTCCCAGGGCGTCGGCCAGGAGGTGCTCGATGTTCAAGCGCGGGCTTTCGATCCCTCGCTGCGCGAAGTAAGCGGTGGTGGACTGCAGGATTTCAAGGACCGTCACGACGGGATGGAGGGGTGAATGCGTGCATGGCGTGTACCAGGCCCAGGGCCAAGGCGTTCCGAGATTAAGCTGCAGCCGCCTCCAGACCCGCTTCGCGCAACCGCTGTTCGAGATCGCTGGCTTGAAGCGCCGCCACCATCGCGTCCACCTGTCCCTCCATAAAAAGGTCCAGGTTATACAAGGTCAGACCGATCCGGTGGTCGGTCACCCGGTTTTGCGGATAATTGTAGGTACGGATTTTCTCCTCGCGTCCTCCGGAACCGATCAAGCTGCGCCGGTGGGCCGAATATTTTTCCGCTTCTTCCTGCTGTTTCTCTTCGAGCAACCGGGCGCGCAGAATCGTCAGCGCTTTTTCCTTATTCTTCTGCTGGCTGCGGCCATCCTGGCAGCGCACGATTCTGCCGGTCGGGATATGCAGGACCTGGACCGCCGAATCGGTTGTATTGACTCCCTGCCCACCCGGCCCGCTGGCCCGGCAAACTTCGATCCGCAGATCTTCAGGCCGTAGTTCAACATCCACTTCTTCCGCTTCGGGCAAAACGGCGACCGTGGCGGTTGAAGTATGGATCCGGCCCTGCGCTTCCGTCACCGGCACTCGCTGGACCCGGTGAACCCCGCTCTCGTAACGCAACGCGCGGAACACGGCCTCGCCGCTGATTTTGAAGATGATTTCCTTGAACCCCCCCAGCTCCGAAGGGCTGCTTTCCAGCTCCTCGATTCTGAAGCCGCGCGCTTCCGCATACCGGCTGTACATGCGGAAAAGGTCGGCCGCGAACAGGGCGGCCTCATTCCCGCCGGTGCCGGCACGGATTTCCATGATGGCGTCCCGATCTTCGTGAGCCTCAGGAGGCAGCAAAGCTACCTGGACCTGCTTCGACAACTGTTCGACGCGCTGCTCCAGCTCCGGGATCTCGAGCTCGGCCAGTTCCGCCAGTTCAGGATCACCCCCGACGGCGATCGCACGATTATCGGCCAGCTGCTTCTGGCTTCGCTCCAACTGCTCCCAGGCATCAAGCATCTGCTTTAAGCGCGCGTGTTCGCGCATGATGTCTTTGGCCTGCCTGGGATTTGCAAACAGGGAGCCTGAGGTGATCTCGGTTTCGAGCTCCTGAAATCGCCTTTTCTTCTGCTCAATGAGCGGCGCGAAGTCCATAAACAGAGAACGGTGACCGCGCCCGTCGCGCGCTCACCGTCCTGAAACCAAAAACGGATCTATTTGCGGACTTTGCCGACCATCGTCTTACCGTAACGGCGCGCAAACTTCTCGACGCGACCTGCTGTGTCGACAAACTTTTGTTCGCCGGTAAAAAACGGGTGACAAGCCGCGCAGATGCCTATTTTGATGTCGCGACGGGTCGACCTGGTACGATAATGCGCGCCGCAGGCGCAAATGATCGTAGTCTCAACGTAATTGGGATGAATGCCGGCCTTCATTATAAATTAAAAGAACGAAAAAGTATCACACCGTGACTTCGACGCAAGTGCAACCCCGCCGGTTCGATGAGGCTTGGGCCCGGGTGCTGGCCCAATACCGTAACCGCCCGGCGATCCTCCGCGCGGACGGCGCCCCGCTCCGAACTTTCGCTGCGATCGAGGAGGAACGACGGACGTGGCGGGATACCCTGGGAGGCTTGCCGCCGCGATCCGCCGTCATCGGGCAATTGGGCAACGCCCCCGGCTGGCCGGCTTTATTCCTCGCCTGCCTCGACCTGGAACTGGCGCTGGTTCCCGTGGAGGGCAGCATGCCGGTGGAACAGTCATCCAGAATAGCGGCCCTGACCCAGGCCCGGGCCGTGGTCAGGACCGGCCAGGCGGTCGAGGTTTTCGAGCGCGATCGCCTGGGCTGGGATGAGCCCGCACCCGCCTTGCTCAAGATCACTTCCGGGACCACCGGCCTGCCGCGCGCCGTCTGCTGCCGCGAATCCCACCTTGTGGCCGACTGCCGCAACATCTGCGCAACCATGGGCATCAGGCCGGACGACACCAATTTCGGCGTGATCCCTTTTTCGCATTCCTATGGGTTCAGCAATCTGGTCACCCCCCTGCTCTGGCAGGGAACCAGGCTGGTTTGCGCGTACGACCGGTTGCCGCGTGCGTTGCACCAGCAGCTGCGCACGTCAGGCAGCACCGTGTTCCCGGGCACACCCGCCCTTTTCCAGGCGCTGGCGGGATTGCCCGAAACGGAAGGTCTCGGCCAGGTAAGGCTTTGCATCTCGGCAGGGGCTCCCCTGGCGCCGGAGGTAGCGCGCCAGTTTGCGCGGCGTTACGGCCTGGCGATCCACAGCTTTTACGGCTCATCGGAGTGCGGGGGCATCGCGTATGACCGGGTAGGGCGTCAGGATCAGCCCACCGGCTTCGCAGGCACCCCGATGGATGGGGTCGAAGTCCGGTTGCTCGAGGGCGACAGGATCGAAGTCTGCGGGCCCAACGTCGCCGACGGCTATTTCCCGATCGCCGATCCGGAAGTCCTGGACGGCGTGCGCTTTCGTCCGGGAGATCTGGTCGCTTCGACGGAGGCGGGCCTGCGGCTTTACGGGCGCGTGTCGGATTTTATTAACGTGGCCGGCAAAAAGCTGCATCCCTCGATGGTCGAGGAACACCTCCGCCGGTATCCTGGCGTCATCGATGCGGTCGTTTTCGGCATCCCCTCGCCCAACCGCAACGAGGAACTCATCGCCTACGTGGTCGCCGGCCCGGCCGTCACGCGCAGCCAGGTTGAGGAACATTGCCGCGCCGCGCTCAGCGGATGGCAGGTGCCGCGCGACATTCTTGTCGTTCCCGAGTTGCCCGTGAACGACCGCGGCAAGCTCAGCCGCGCCGAACTCGCCCGAGTCTACCTCGAGCGGCACCAAACGGGAGCCGGCCTGCGGTTAAGTTGAAGTTTACAGACCAAACGGCCTTGGGTTTACCCCGGTGCCAGGTTCCGCCGGCTTTTCAGGGCCGGGCTCGACCCCGCCCGGAAAACGCAACTCGTACCTCACCTCAACCGAGGCGTCGCCCCAGCCTGGCCCCGGTTTTTCCTCGGTTTTAACGAACCCGGCATCCTCATAGATTCCCATTGCGCGATCCAGGCCGCGCACCGTCCAGAGGAAAACGGATCGGAAACCGGCCTGACGCGCATACTCGACGGCACTCTGGACCAGCCAACGACCGAGCCCGAGGCCGCGGAGCCGGGCATGCACAAAAAGGAGACGCAACTGAGCGGTTGCATCGGGCAGTTCAACGATAAACACCGAACCGACGGCAGTGTCAGCCTGGCAGACGAGCCAAAGCTGCGACCGTCCCGGGTAGGGATTAAGGATGAAATCGGCAGCGATCCGTGCGCAATACGCTTCGTGCGCCGGGCCGAACCCATAATCAAGGGCGTTCTGCACGCCGTGAATCCGAATCAATTCGCCAAGATCGCCCGGTTGGAACTCGTGGCGCAGATGAAGGCCCGCCCGGGCCAGCTTCTCGGGCAGTGCAGGAGCCATGAGCAGGAAGGCGGCTTCCGGGCGGCGACCGGGTTACGGACCGTCGCCCGGAACGCTTAAATGATGAATTTCACCGTACCGCCATCGACCCGCAGGGCCGAACCGTTCGTGGCGGAAGCTGCCTCGCTGGCCAGGTAAACGACCATGTTGGCCACTTCTTCAGTTGAAGCAAAGCGTTTCAAGAGGTTGGTGGGACGGGCTTTCTCGAAAAACTGTTGTTCCACTTCCTCGACGCTCTGGTTGCCCTGAGCCGCCAGGTCGCGAACAAATCCAGTGATCCCTTCGGATGCGGTCGGCCCGGGCAGGACGGAGTTTACGGTCACGCCGGTACCGGCCGTCAACTCGGCCAAGCCCCGTGAAACGGCGAGCTGTGCCGTTTTGGTCATCCCATAGTGGATCATCTCCACCGGGATGTTCAGGGCCGATTCGCTGGAAATAAAGATGACCCGGCCCCAGCCCGCCTTGAGCATTTTGGGAAAGTAAAAACGGGAAAGCCGCACCCCGCTCAACACGTTTACCTCAAAAAACCGGCGCCAGTCATCGTCGCTGATCTCGGTAAACGGCTTCGGTTCGAAGATGCCAAGGTTATTAATCAGGATGTCAACCCGCGGGAAACGGTCCGTCAACTCACGCACCGCGTCCGGGGTAGACAAGTCGCCCGGGAAGCTTTCCAGTTCCGCCTCAGGATGGCGCGCGCGGATTCCGGCCACCGCTTTGTCGACGCGTTCTTGCGAACGGCCATTGACGATCACACGCGCGCCTTCCCTGGCCAGACCTCCCGCGATGGCCGCCCCGATACCTGCCGTCGAGGCGCTCACCAAGGCGAGTTTTTCTCTAAGGCGAAGATCCATCTCGATGGGCAGACGAATCAGACCAGGGTCAATTTCACGTCGACGTTGTTGCGGGTCGCCTTGGAATAAGGGCAGACTTTCTCGTGGGCTTCCTGAACGAGTTGTTCAGCCTGGGTCCGGTCGACGCCCGGGAGATTCACCTGCAGCTCGACCGCCAGGGCAAAGCCGCCGTCGTCAGCCTTGCCGATGGTTACCCGGCTGGTCACCTGCACCTGGCGAGCTTGAATCTTGCGTTGAGAACCGGCAAATGCCACCGCGCCGGCGAAACAGGCGGCATAACCGCACGCAAAGAGCTGTTCGGGGTTGGTCGTTCCGGGCTTGCCGGCGCCACCCATTTCCTTCGGGACGCTAAGGTCAAATTTAAGCAGGCCGTCAGAGCTCTCCACGTGTCCATCACGGCCGGCGGTGGCGGTGGCAGCTGCGGTATAAAGGGGTTGAAAAGGCATAGTTGATTCTCTGTGAGAGGTTAGGGAACAGGTTTGCCGGGCTCGATCGATCGAACCCACTTTGACAATACGAGCATGAAACCGTGCACAGGCAAGGCGCGCCGCATCGATTCGTACGTTTTTCCTCACCCGCGCTGCGGGGGCTACTCGCGCGCCGCGCCGGGCAACCCGGCTCAAGCCGCGCCGTTGAGGAAAGCGGCTTACGCCGGCACCGTCAGTTGGGTACGCAGCATCCGGTAAACGCCCGGCTTCAACCGTTCAAGGACGCGCAAGTCATTGGCGATCTTTGCCTGTTGCACGAGCCCCATCACATACGACTGCAATTCGTACGCGAGCAGCTTGGGATCCGCTTCGGCCACCTGACCGGCAGCCATGGCGTCGCCTAACGTCCTGGCCAGATAAGCGCAACGCTGGTCACAGATTTCCTGGGCCATGCGGCGAATCTGCTCGTCCTGAGTGCTCAACTCAGACCCTAGCGAGACGAACGGACACCCAAGCAGGCGTCCGTATTGCTCAACGCGCTCCCGCTGCGTTTGCAAGACAAAATCCAGGTAGGCGTCAATCTTCTGAAGCGGCGCCAGGTTCGAGCCGAAGATCGCTTCCCACCGGATACGCATCTGGTCCCAATGGTCCTGGTAAGCCGCGACGGTCAGATCCGATTTCGAGCGGAAAAAATGGTAAAAGCTTCCCTTCTTTACACCCGACTGTTCGCAAATCTGGTCTACGCCGACCGATCCATAGCTTTGCCGGTAGATGAGTTCGTGCGCAGTCCGTAAGAGCTTCAACTTTGAATCGCACTGGCGCATCCTAGAAAACTTAAAGATCGCCGGTCAATTGAGCAACCCCTTTTGCGGAGTGAACGGCACGAATGCCACAAACTCAGCGCCAGGTAGCGGGTGGAGTTCGGGGTTAATTAATCTTCCCGCTGCGGTCGCCGTGTTCCGCCGTGGCGCCGTGTGAATTCTTCCGCTGTGCCCGCCGTGTGACCGTGATTTGTGTTAATCTATGTAATCCGTGGGTTTTGAAGGAAACGTTCGCTCATTCGCCGCCATCGCCGATGATTGCCTTTGTTTTTGTCAGCGCCTTGATCCTGTACCGGTTACTGGATACGACAGCCAGGGTCTTGAACATCCGCGCACTCCGGACGGAAGTGCCGGCTGAGTTCCAGTCGTGGTATGACCCGGCGCGTTACCGGAAATCGCAGGCGTATACCCGTGCGAACACCGTTCTTAACCTCGTCAGTTCGTGGGCAGGCCTGATCGCGCTCCTGCTTTTCTGGTTTATCGGCGGCTTTGAGCGGCTTGATGCGATGGTCCGCGGCTGGCATCTCGGAGCGGTCGCATCCGGGCTCTGTTACTTCGGTCTGCTGGCGATCGCGCAGGAAATTTTCAGCCTGCCGTTTGCGATTTATCATACCTTCGTGCTCGAACAACGTTTCGGCTTTAACCGGACGAGCGTCGCGACGTTCGTACAGGACAAGCTGAAGGAACTCCTGTTATCGGTGATCGTGTTCGGGCTGCTGGGGTGGGTGGTCCTCAGCCTTTTTGAGCGCTTCGGTTCCGGCGCGTGGATCGGTGCCTGGCTGGTTACCGCCCTGGGTTCGCTGGCGCTGATGTATTTCGCGCCGAAGGTGATCCTGCCCCTCTTTTTCAAGATGAAGCCGATCGACCCGGGTGCGTTGCGCGACAGCCTCACGGATCTCTGCCGGCGGCAGCAGTTTCCGGTACGCGACTTATACGTCATCGACGGTTCCCGCCGGTCGGCCAAGGCAAACGCTTTTTTCACCGGGTTCGGGTCGAACAAACGGATCGCACTTTTCGACACCCTGATCGCCAATCACACCGTACCGGAACTCTCGGCCGTACTGGCCCACGAGATCGGACACGCCAAGCGGGGGCACGTGTGGAAGCATTTGGTCGCGGCGCAGGTTAGTTTGTTTTGCTTTTTCTGGTTTGCCTCCTGGTTCCTGACGCAGCCCGCGTTATTTGCCGCGTTCGGCGTAGGTCACCCCTCTTACTACGTCGGCCTTGTGCTTTTCACCATTTTCCTGCAGCCTTTGGGCATTCTCCTCGGGATCGTCTCGTGCTATTTCAGTCGGCGGCACGAGTTTGAGGCCGACCGTTTTGCCGCCGAAGCGGTCGGTGCGGCGGAGCCGTTGATATCGGCCCTGAAGAAGCTTAGCAAAGACAACCTGGCGAACCTGACCCCGCATCCCTTGCTGGTCGGGCTGGAGTTCTCTCATCCGCCGGTGCTGGCGCGCATCGCGGCGCTGCGCTCACCGCCCAGCCTGCATCGCTTGCAAATCCCTCGATGATCCGAAGGATTTTGTGAGCGATGCAGGCTATGGCAGCGGATTTCTCCGGCTACGCCGGAAAATTCCGCTGGTTTCTAGCCCGCACACAACCGTGTGATCGTCGTGATCGACGTCGCCTCGGCTTCGGCGTGCTTCTTGCGGGTTAGCCTGGCAAACAGACGCGTTTGTACGGCCATCATGGTGCGTCGCGCGTCCGGGGTGCGGTCATCGTACCCTCGCAGATGAAGCAGACCATGCAGGAGGTAAAGTTTCAGCTCACCGGCCAGGCTCGTCGCGTGCTCGGCCGCCTGCCGCGCGGCGGTGTCCACGCTCAGAACGATTTCACCATGCTGGAACGTGATCACGTCGGTCGGCGTGCTTAGACGCATGAACTCGCGGTGGAGCTCACAAATTTTGCGATCCGAAACCAGCACCACGCCGATTTCCGCCGGCAGATCGGTCCCTGGCAACACCAGCACCTGTTCCAGCGCACGCCGCGCGAACTGCTGGAGGTCATTGCGCCCAAGCCGTACTCGTCGCTGGCGGTTGATGACCAGAATTGCAGGCAAACCGGTTTCCGGCACCATGTTTGCGAGGTGGTACGCACCGCGCGCTTAAGTCACGTCTAAGCGGCGGAGGCCGGCGGCAGGTGGCGCAAGCGCCGGCTGTCCTGCTCGTTTTTATCCTCGTCTTTCGGGTACTTGATGCGCGTGTGCAGCATGTTCTGCAGGGTAAAACGGAAGGTCTCGGCAATCTGGCGCAACTCACGCAGGGTCAGGTCGCATTCGTCCAACTGACCTTCCGCAACGCGCTTGCTGATGATGTCGTTGACCAGTTGTTCGATCTTCTGCGGGGTGGGCTTTTCCAGGCTTCGAGACGCGCTCTCGACCGCGTCGGCAAGGCTGATGATCCCGCTTTCCTTAAACTGCGGCTTTGGCCCGCTGTAGCGGAAACTCTCCTCGCGGACCTCCGGGATGTCTTCTTCCCGGATATTCATGATCTTGCCGCCTTCACGGGCATCCTGCTGCTGCTGGAGGGCTCGTTTGTAGAAATAGGCCACCAGCGAAGTGCCGTGGTGTTGTTGGATGACGTCGATGATGCGGGCGTTTAATCCGTATTTCAAGGCGAGATCCACACCCTCCTTGACGTGGGCGATGATGATGAGCGCGCTCATCGTCGGCGCGAGATCATCGTGCGGATTTTCCTCCCCGACGATGTTTTCCGAAAAGTAATTGGGTTTGACCAGCTTGCCGATGTCGTGAAAGTAAGCGCACGCACGGCACATCGTTCCATTTGCGCCGATGCGATTGGCCGCAACCTCAGCCAGGTCCGCCACGACATCGCTGTGGTGCCAGGTGCCCGGCGCCTCGAGGCTTAGGCGCAACAGGAGCGGATGGTTACGGTCCGCGATTTCCAGCCACGACATATCGGTTGTGATCTGGAAGAACGTCTCCAGCATGGGCAAGGCGCCGCCCACGACCATGCCGGAAACAACCCCGGAGAGGATCGCCGTCACGGATTGTTTGAGGAACAAGGCCGAATCCGCCATCCCGACGGGGAGCCACGGAACGGTGATGATGCCGAACGACATGCCCAGCACCCAGGTGGCCAGGCCGACGTAGACACCGGCTCGGATCAGCCGGCTCCGCCGCCGGACCTGGATGGTCGCGAACACCGCGATGAACCCGGTGATCAGACTCGTGATCAGCAGGACCGGGTCAATGCCGCGGAACAGGATTGAGGTCCAGAGGCTGACAAAGATCGCCCCGTAGAGGCCATGATTTTTCCCGAGCAGAATGGAAAGAACCATCGGTGCCAAGGCGAACGGCATCAGTAAAATCCCAAATTCGCGGGAGGCCCCGTCCGGCTGCGTCGATAAAACCATGACCAGCTTGGCGGTCGCGAGGTGAAAAAGCATGACGCCGAACACCAACCCCACCCGTGAATTCCGGTGGAAGGTGTCCGGATGGTTGATCCAGAGCTGCTCCACCGCCGTGGCCAGGATCAACAGGCCGATCAGGAAGTATTTCGCCGGATCCGGGTAGTCCCCGGAAAAGATCAGGAGGGCCAGGGCAGCGCCGAACGCGCCGAAAATGCCGATCTTGACCCGGGGGTCAGAGTCCAGGCGACGCATCCATTCTTTTTGCGTTGGTTTGCGCCGTTGTTTACTGCAAGCAAAACCCCGCTTGACCAGTCGCTTGCGATTCAGAGAACCGAACATAAGAAGTTAAATGCTGGAGAGGCGATCAGCCATGGCGCTGGAGGGCCCGTTCGGAACCTTCCCGGTGGCGCTTGTAGGCTTGGATAATGGATTGTACCAGGGGGTGACGAACCACGTCGCGCTCACCAAACTCCACGAACTGAATTCCGTCGACCTGGTACAACGCGTGCATGGCTTCAATCAGACCGGACGTTTTGTTAACAGGCAGGTCTATCTGGGTTCGGTCTCCCGTGACAACACATTTCGAATCAGCCCCAAGGCGCGTGAGGAACATAAACATCTGTTCCGTGGTCGTGTTCTGGGCTTCGTCGAGAATTACGAAGGCATGGTTTAACGTTCGACCACGCATGTAAGCCAGGGGCGCGATCTCGATAACGCCTCGGTCGATGTACTTTTGGATCTCCTCCCCATCCAGCATATCATACAACGCATCATACAGCGGGCGCAAATAGGGGAAAATTTTCTCCTGCAGATCGCCGGGCAGAAACCCGAGGGCTTCGCCGGCCTCGACCGCCGGCCGGGTAAGGATGATGCGTTTCACCAATTCCCTTTTAAGCGCGTCGACGGCCATCGTCATCGCAAGGTACGTCTTGCCGGTGCCCGCCGGGCCGATTCCGAAGACGATGTCGTGGGATTGGATGGCCTGAACGTAGGCAAGCTGCTGGCCCGTTTTGGGCACGACGGGCGCCCGGCGGCTGCTGGTCTGGACTCGAAAGTTCGCCAACTGGCGCAACGACTCCTGGGCCTGACCGGTCACGGCGTCCAAGGCGTATTGAAACTCCTGGCGCTTGATCTGTAACCCGCGCTGCCTCACCTCTTCCAGCTGTTCGAAGACCTGGCGGGCCTTTTCGATGTCGGCACGCTCGCCCTCGAGCCGCATCCAGCCGTCCCGAGTCGTTACTTTCAGGCGCAGCCGGTCCTCGAGCGTCTGAAGCAGGCGGAGGTCATTCGCGTAGAGGTTCTGCAGGGTGCGCGCGCTGTCGAACTGAAATGTTTCAGATTCCACTATTCACTTGTAGGCATAGACCATCGCCCAGTGGGTTCGTTCCTGAGGCGAACTCGTCACCTCGACAATGATGTAGTAGGTGCCGGTCGCCGGGGCGCTCACTCTCGCCGCTGCAAAATGACCCTTTTGCCACGAGTCATTTTCCACCAGCTTGCCCCGGCTATCATACACATGGATGGCGATTTTGGCGCTATCAACGTCCGTCCCGGTACAAAACCAGTAATCATTGCCTCTAAAAAGGGTGTGGGGAATCGCTTTTTGCTCTTTGACCCCCAGGTCTCCACCCCACTCGTCGTCGCGCACGATGTAGCCTTGCTTCACGTACGGGCCGATGGCTTCCATGGCCCGGGCGATGGCGTCATCGACCGTACCGAATGCCCGGCTGGCGCAGAGCAGCAGGGTGGCAATCAAAAAGAATCGTTTCACAAGGTGCTAAGCGTTCGAACTGATCGCCCTGACCACCTGGCCGGTGATCTCATTAATCCGTTTCACTGAAGCGGGCGTGATCTTTTGGTTGATGAGAGGCGAAATTTCCGCCAGGCCTTTTTCGACCTGGCTCACGAGCTGGTTATGCCGAAGCCGGGAGGGCATACCGGCCAGGCGTTCCTGGAAGTATCGTAAAAGGTCAGGCTGATTTAACAGGTCGGCGGCGTCCGGGGAATAGCTTTTTTCGACGATTGAAGTCAGCACTTCCGTCCCGCGCAGCCAGCCGCCGAGGCTGACCAGGTGGGCCAGCTGCGCGTCCTGAAGTTCAATCATCGCGTTTTTGACATCCGTCAGCGCGCCGTCCAGTTCCTGCCGCACGCCGCGCCAGTCGCTCGCGTCGGCCTTGGTGAGAATGGCGTTGGTCCGGCTCAAGACGGTTTTTTCGACCCCGATCGCGCGCGCCAGTTCGAGCACATCCCGGCCGATCTGCTTGACTTGTTCGCGATCCTTCGCCTCGACCGCGACAAACCCTTCGGCGACGACGGATCCGAGGAGCAGGGCGATTTGGGGGCGCGGGCCGCGGTTGGCGATCGTCGGCACGCGCAGCTCACCCTTCCAATCGGGCGTTCCAAGTTTGTCTAGGACGTTGAAGACTTCGCTGGGCAGCGGCACGACCACGTCCTCCAGGCGGGTAGCCGGAAAGCGTGAAAGGTCGATCTGGCGCGGCGGGGTATCCGCGCTGGCGGGCTGCCCTGCCAGCGCGCCGAGACCGGCGGCCAGCAGAACGACTCGAAGGGCAGGAACGGTCGACACGAAATTATAAATGCACGTTGAAATCACAGGATAAAAATCCTAAAAGCAAAATTTTCTTTGAGCAAACGCTGTTTCCGTCTAGGGAGCTTGGCCGATGCAGTTCGATCGCGTAGAAGAGCTAATTAGCCAGTTCGCTAGCAAGCAGATCCTGGTCATCGGAGATTTGATGCTTGATGAGTTTGTTTGGGGCCGAGTCTCGAGGATATCGCCCGAAGCGCCGGTTCCGGTTGTAGAAGTGATCCGGGAAACGTCTTACCCCGGCGGCGCCGCAAACGTTGCGCGCAACGTACGGGAATTTGCGGACACGGTTCATCTTTGCGGGCTGGTGGGGGAGGACGTGCACGCTGAACGTCTCCGGAGTATTTTGGGAAAGTGCGGTATCCAGCTCAGCGCGCTTCAGGCGGACGGAGGGTACCAGACGATCGTCAAGACCCGCATCATCGCCCGCCAGCAACAAGTGGTCAGGGTCGATCGGGAAGTGGTGCAGGCTTTACAGCCCGAAACCCAGGCACGCGCCTTGGCGGCCGTCAAGGCGCTGTTGCCCAGGATTGATGCGGTCATCTTTGAAGATTACGGCAAAGGTTTTTTGAACCAGAAGTTTGTTGATCAGGTCACCGAGGCGACCCGCGCGGCGGGTAAGGTCATCACCGCGGACCCAAACCCGCGCAATCGCATCGAATGGCGCGGTCTCACGGCCGTGAAACCGAATCGGGCCGAGGCGTTTGCGGTTGCGGGGGAAGCCTTTCAGGAGCCGGCCAGTAATCCCCTCGACGACGAAGCTTTGCGACGGGTCGGGGACAAACTCCTGGCCCGATGGGAGCCTGAAACCCTGTTGATCACGCTCGGCGAACAAGGGATGATGCTGTTTCGTCCGCAAACCGAACCGGTCCACATTCACCCGCAACCGCGGGAGGTTTACGATGTTTCGGGCGCCGGGGATACCGCCATCGCGCTATTGACGCTCGGCCTAGCAAGTCGCGCCACCGCGGAAGAGGCGGCGGAGATTTCCAACCACGCAAGCGGCGTGGTGGTCGGAAAACTCGGGACGGCAACGCTCACCCCTGCGGAACTGCGGGCGAGCTTTCATGAGGCGCTGGGCCGTGAGGGGTAAGGCGGTTTTTCTGGATCGGGATGGCACCTTGATGGTGGACGTCGGCTATTGCTCACGGCCGGAAGACGTCCGGCTGTTGCCCGGTGTGCAGGAAGGGCTGGCGAGGTTGAAATGCGCCGATCTCAGCCTCGTGATCGTGACCAATCAGAGCGGTCTCGGCCGGGGCTATTTCAACGAAACGGCCTTCTGGCAGGTCCAGCAAGCGCTCGACGCGCAGCTTGGCCCCGGTCTGATCGACGCGGTCTATTTTTGCCCCGACCATCCCGACTCCCCCAGCCTGCGCCGGAAACCCGGTCCCGGCATGCTCCTGGAAGCCGCCCAAGATCTGGGTCTGCACTTGAGTGAGAGTTACCTGTTGGGCGACCGGGATTCAGACATCGAAGCCGGTTTGGCTGCCGGCCTGAAGCTTTGCGGATTGGTTTTTGCTCCCGGGGCGGCACCGAACGGAGACCGCCGGGTGTTCGCCGCAGGCAATTTCACCGAAGCCGCCAACCGGATCCTCCGGGATGTGGCAGGTAACGGGTAACGAGGGAAATGCCACAAGCGGAAAAATGCCACGAATGCCACAAATGACTGATCTTTGTTCGTGGCACTTGTGACATTGGCTTAACGGCTTCCGGAGGCGTTGCTTTCTTCTGCTTGAGGAACGCCTCAACCGGCTGATTCCGCATTGGCGGCATTTCTCGGCTTGTGGCATTTGTGGCATTTTCCTCGTTACCCGTTACATGAAAGTCGCCGCCCTGATTCCGGCCCGCTGGGGCTCCACGCGATTTCCCGGCAAACCGATCCATAAAATCGCCGGTAAACCGCTGATTCAACACGTCTGGGAACGCTGTTGTGAGGCCGGGCTTTTCGACCGCATCATTATCGCCACGGACGATGCGCGCATCGCTGAGGCGGCTGCCGGTTTTGGCGCCGAGGCGGCCTTGACCTCGGGCGAACACCAGAGCGGGACGGACCGGATCGCGGAAGTCGTGCGCAACCTGACCAGGGTCGGCCTGATTTTCAACGTGCAGGGCGATGAGCCGCTCGTCGCCCCGGAACTGCTGGGAGAACTCGTGCGTACGCTCGCCCGTGATCGTGCCATCGACCTGATCACGGCGGCCGTGCCGATTGATGCGGACGAGGCCCGCAGCGAACACGTGGTTAAAGTCGTAACGGACCACCAAGGGAACGCGCTTTACTTTTCGCGCAGCGTAATCCCGTTTGCGCGCGGGCCCGGCGGTCCAGGCTACCTGAAGCATTTAGGGATTTATGGCTACCGGCGCAAAGCCCTGCTTGAGTTCGTCAGGCTTGAGCCGAGCCCTCTCGAACAGGCGGAACGTTTAGAGCAGTTGCGTGCGCTCCAAAATGGGATGAAGCTCCGCGTCATCATTTCCCGGACCGGCTCTATCGGCGTGGACACCTTGGAAGACGCCGATGCGGTGGAAAGGTTGATTTTAAGAGGGCTGGGCCGTTCAACTTCAAATCGGAACCGAATGGAATGAAGTACATTTTCGTAACTGGGGGGGTGGTGAGTTCACTGGGCAAAGGACTGGCCGCAGCGGCTCTGGGTACGCTGCTGCAGCATCGTGGCCTGAAAGTGATCATGCAGAAGTTTGATCCGTACTTGAACGTTGATCCGGGCACCATGAGCCCCTTCCAGCATGGCGAAGTTTATGTGCTGAGCGACGGCGCGGAGACCGATTTGGACCTCGGGCACTATGAGCGGTTTACCGACTGCGTGCTCTCCCGTGCAAATAACGTCACCAGCGGCCAGGTGTACGAGACGATCCTCGCCAAGGAGCGCCGGGGCGATTACCTGGGCAAAACGGTTCAGGTGATTCCGCACGTGACGGATGAAATCAAGGGCCGGATTCAGCGTCTGGAAAAGGAACAGGGCGGCGACGTGACCATCACCGAGATCGGCGGAACCACGGGCGACATCGAAGGGCTGCCGTTCCTGGAGGCCATCCGCCAGTTCCAGCTCGAGGTCGGACCCGAAAACGTCGTGATCATGCACGTCACGCTCGTGCCGTACATCAAGGCCGCGGGAGAACTGAAAACCAAGCCCTCGCAACAGAGCATCGCCAAACTCCGCGAAATCGGGTTGCAACCCCACGTGCTCCTCTGCCGGACGGAAAAGCCGCTCGACCTGGAGGTGCGTCAAAAGCTCGCCCTTTTCTGTAACGTACCTCTCCATGCGGTGGTCGAGGTTCGGGACGTCGATCACACGATTTATGAACTGCCTTTAACCCTCCAGCACGAGCGCCTCGACGACACCATCTGCCGGCTCTTGCGCCTGGAGACGCCTCCGGCGGAAATGAATGATTGGCGCCGGTTCGTGCAGCGGGTGATCTCGCCCAAGAAAAGATTAAAAGTTGCCGTGGTCGGCAAGTACATCGACCTGCAGGACGCTTACAAGAGCATTTATGAATCTTTAACCCACGCCGGGGCGGCAAACGATTGCGGAATCGACATCCTGCGGATCGACTCCGAGGACATCCAGGGACACGATCCCCACAAATTCCTCGAGCCGGTAGCCGGTATTTTGGTGCCCGGCGGCTTCGGGGAACGTGGGGTGGAAGGCAAAATCGCCGCGTGCCGCTATGCCCGTGAACAGCGCCTGCCCTACCTTGGCTTATGCCTGGGCATGCAAATTGCCTGCATCGAATTCGCCCGCAACGTCTGCGGGCTGAAACACGCCAACAGCACCGAATTCGACGAAAGCGCCACCGATCCGGTCATTTGCCTCTTGGAAAACCAGCGGGAAGTACGTAAAAAAGGCGCCTCCATGCGGCTCGGCAGCTGGCCGACGCACATCATGCCGGGCACCCTGGCCGAGAAGGTGTATGGTGCGCGCCAGATCACGGAACGCCACCGCCACCGGTACGAGTACAACATGAAGTACCGGGAACTGATGGAGGCGAAAGGCTTTGTGATCGCAGGCACGTCGCCGGACGGCCGCCTGGCGGAATTGGTTGAACTCCGCGATCACCCCTGGTTTCTGGCTTGCCAGTATCACCCGGAGTTCCTTTCAAAGCCGAATCTGCCCCACCCGCTCTTCCGGGGGTTCATCGGCGCTTGTCTGGCCAATTACGAGTGAGAAGGTGTGTGGGAGGTCCAGACTCATGAAGTTCACCGTCCTCAGCTCCCACACACCTTCTGATCGAAGAGGTGTGAGGGGGTCAGCGAGGATTCGCCGCAGGACCCCGCTTCTCACACCTCTTCTTACTCGACGATCTGCAGGATGACCTGGTGACCGGTCCTGGCCGCAGCCGCCGATAACAGGTTGCGCAGGGCGGTAATTGTGTGGCCGTTGCGCCCGATCACCTTGCCCACGTCCGACTGGCGCATCTCGACCTTGAAAATCAATTTCCGCCCCTGCTCAAGGCGCGTGATGAAAACCTCCTCCGGAGCATCCACCAACTGCCGGATGACGAACTCCAGAAAACCTTCCATGGAAGCGCCGGTAAACTGCGAGAGGAAACAATGTGCGATCAGGCCGACACGGGCACCGTGGCGACCTGCGCAGCCTTCTTGCGAGCTTTGCGGATGAAACTGGCGACCGTCTCGCTCGGCTGCGCACCGTGCTTGATCCAGTATTCCGCCCGCTCCAGGTTCAGTTCGTAATTATCGCTTCGCTTACGCGGGTCATAAGTTCCGATAATCTCGATGAACTTGCCGTCACGCGGGCTCCGCTTGTCGGTGACCACAACGCGATAATACGGCCGATTCTTGGCGCCTTCTCTTCTTAATCTAATCGCAACTGCCATATGTCTTGCAGGATTTCGATTCCTTAAACCCGTCAGCCGCCCAGCGTCTCCGAGCCGGGGACGCGGGCTAACATTTTCTTTAACTGCCCCATATTCTTCATCAGCTTGCGCATCTGGCTGAACCGCTGAAGCAGGGTGTTCACTTCGGCGACCGTCGTACCGCTGCCGCGCGCGATCCGTTGCCTCCTGCGGGCATTGAGGATACCGGGGTTTTTCCGTTCGCCCGGAGTCATGGAAAGCACTATGGCTTCCACGCGCTTCAGCTGTTTGTCGTCAACCGAAAAGCCTTTCAGGTTACTCATTCCCGGCAACATGCCAAGGATATTTTCAAGCGGCCCCATCCGGCGCAACATTTTGAACTGCGCCAGAAAATCGTTGAAATCGAAGGAGGCGGTCCGGAGCTTTTTTTCCATCCGGGCGGCCTCTTCCTCATCGATCGCTTCGGCGGCACGTTCCACCAGGGAGACCACGTCGCCCATGCCGAGAATCCGGCTGGCCAGACGCTCGGGATAAAACGGCTCAAACTGATCCAGTTTTTCGCCGACCCCCGCGAACTTGATCGGCTGTTTGGTGACCTCCCGCATGGAGAGGGCCGCCCCACCCCGCGCATCGCCATCCAGCTTGGTCAGGATGAGGCCGGTGAGGCCGAGCGCGTCATGGAAATGGGTGGCCACGTTAACGGCCTGCTGGCCGGTCGCCGCATCGCACACCAGGAGGACCTCGTTGGGCTGCAGCAGGTCCTTTAGCCTTTTCAATTCGCCTACGAGGACTTCATCGATCTCGAGCCGGCCCGCCGTGTCGAAAATTTGCACGTTCCCGTGCTGGCTATCGGCCCACCTTAAAGCGTCTTTCCCTGCGGCCACCAGGTCGGTCTGCCCCTTCTCGGGGCTGAACACCGGCACGCCCACCTGCTTTGCCAGGGTGATCAACTGATCAATGGCGGCCGGCCGCTGAAGGTCCAGGGGAAAGAGCAAAGGCGCGCGCCCTTGCTTCTTCAGCAAACGCGCCAGCTTGGCCGCCGAAGTGGTTTTGCCCGACCCGTGCAGCCCGACCAACATGATCCGGGCCGGTTTGCTGAGGTCGAGCGGCGCAGCATCCGCACCCAACAACTGGGTCAGTTCGTCATAGAAGATTTTGACGATCTGCTGGCCGGGGGTGACGCTCCGCAACACTTCCTGGCCGAGCGCCCGGTCCTTGACTCGCGCGATGAAATCCTTGGCAACCTGAAAGTGAACGTCGGCTTCCAGCAGTGCCAGCCGAACCTGGCGCAGCGCGTCATTGACGTTGCGCTCCGAGATCGTGCCATGACCCCGGAGGTCTTTAAAAATATCCTGAAGCTTATCCGATAACTGAGAAAACACGACCCCTACCCTACGTCGACGGTGCGTTCTTTGCCACCGGCGCGCTGCCTCCGTCAACCGTAAAATTCCAACGCGTTTCGACCCGCCTGCCGCCGGCCTTCGCGGCAATGATCACCGTATAGGTCCGCGGCACGAGGTTCTGCGTAAACGCGTAGCTTACCAGCCGGGTTTTCGGGTCGTACTTTGCCGGCACGATCCCGTACCCGCTGACGCGCATCTCCACCGAGCCGGGATCCACGTCGCCCATGCTGGCCAGATTCGCTTTGATCGTCGGCTTCAGGTCGGTGATGTGCTCGTCGTTCATCGGCTGGGTCAGCATGGAAGCCGCCGCCAGTTGCATCGCGACGACGCCCGGTCCCGCGTCACTGTCGGGCCCGAAGTCGAGCGCCATCTTGAAAATATTCGGTTTGTTGGACTCGATGGCGTAACGGCCCAACTGGTCGGCCGGCGCATCAAAGCCCATGTGCTGGCCATAAACCGTAAACGACGCTTCGTAGCCCGCCTCCATCACCGTCTTGCGGACCACCTCGTTGTGGGTGCCGTAAGGAAAGGCAAACACCGAGATCTTAATGCCGAGCTTGTCTTCGAGGATCGCCTTGGATTGGTAAACCTCATTGTGAAGCCACGTCGCGTAATCCTGGCCTCTGGGCGCATGACGCAGGTCATGGTGCGACAACGTATGGCTTTCGATGTCGACCCCGGCATCGCGCATTTCCTCAAGCTGATTCCAGCTGATCGATTTGCCGCCGGCGCCCACGTAATTGGTATAGATAAACATCGTGAACGGGTAGCCGTACTCTTTCAGGATTGGCCAGGCGACCGAATAGCCCGAGATATAACCGTCGTCGATGGTGATGACGCAACTCTTGAGCGGAATCGATTTTTCGCTGCGACGCCAGGCCAGAAAATCCTTCATCGGAATGACGCTGATGCCACTGGCTTTCAAGGC
>JAFAUY010000191.1 GCA_019243005.1 Verrucomicrobiota bacterium
CACGAACGAATGGCAGGGACACGACGGGTAGAGGGTACATGCCGTGCACGCGCCCGGCGCAAATCACCCGAGGTAAAGCACCTTGCCGGCCGCATCCCAGACCGAGATGGCGTTTCTCGGGTCGCTCAGGGTAAACGGGATACTTGAGCCATCTTCGAAGCGCAACTCCAGTTCACCCTCGCCGTCTGCGACCTGCGTTACCTTGGCTCCCGGAGGGACGGCCTGCGTTACCTCCGAAGTTGCTCTGACGCGCATCAGCGTCCCGTCTTGAAAGCGTATGGTTAAGGTGCCATTAGCATTTTCAAAATCGGCGACGGGGCGGCCCTGAATGGCATCGGTAAGCTTCTGGTTCGAGGTCATGGCAACGTTCCTAAGGTCGGGTTCGGTTCGCAGGCGATCAGCGCATTATGCGTGCACCTCGTGGCAAGCCCAGGGTACTTGATTTATGCCGCAATCGCCTCATCCGTTCTGCACATCGGCACGAGACCCGTTTCAGAATGGCCTACGCAATATTCCCTATAAAGCGCACGACCCGAGTAGGTCAAGGTGGTTGCGGGGGTAGGATTTGAACCTACGACCTTCAGGTTATGAGCCTGACGAGCTACCAGGCTGCTCCACCCCGCGGTTTAGGAAAGGATATATCCACGCTCCAGGCGGGACCCGCAACAAAAAAATCGACCTTCTGTTCGAATTTCATCCACCATGCCCGTGTCCATTCCGTTCCAGCTGCTTTCGATCCAGTCAAGCGTCGCGTACGGCCACGTCGGTAACAACGCCGCGGTTTTTCCCTTGCAACTTCTCGGGGCCGAGGTCTGGCCGGTGAATACCGTGCATTTCTCCAATCACACCGGCTACGGCACCTGGCGCGGCATCGTTTTGCCGCTCGAAGCGATTTCCGAAATCCTGCGCGGGATCGAGGAACGCGGGGTTTTCCCGCAGTGCGCGGGCGTGCTTAGCGGATACCTTGGTGATGCGTCTTTGGGGGAAGCAATCCTGCAGGCGCTGACCCGCATCCGGCGGTACAACCCTCACGCCGCCTATTGCTGCGATCCGGTGATGGGAGATGCGGGTCGCGGTTTTTTTGTCCGTCCAGGGATTCCGGAATTCATGCGGGATCGTGCCGTGCCGGCCGCGACGATCACGACGCCGAACCAGTTCGAGCTGGAATTCCTGACGGGGGTACCGGTGACGACGTTAGCTTCGGTGCTGGCGGCCGCGCACGGACTGCGTCTGCGCGGGCCGGGGATCGTCCTGGTAAAAAGCCTTCGGCATGCAGACACCCCCAGAGACGAAATCGAAATGCTGGCGATCGGTCCGGACGAGGCTTACCTCGTGGCCACGCCGCTGCTGCCGCTTGAGGTCAACGGTGCCGGCGATGCGACCGCGGCTCTGTTTCTTGCGCACCACCTCCGGACGGGATCAATCAAGCAGGCGCTGGAAGCTACGGCCAACAGCATCTTTGCCGTCCTCGAGAAGACCGTCGAGATGCAGACGCGCGAGATCCAACTCGTGGCCGCGCAATCGGCGATCGCAACTCCGCCGCGACGCTTTCAGGCTCGCCAGGTGGCGTGAGGTACGGTACGGATTTTCCCATGCGCTCGGTTGTCATCACCGGAGTTTCCACCGGGATTGGCTTCGCCGCGGCCGAGATGCTGGTGCGGCGTGGATTCCGCGTTTTCGGAAGCGTCCGGAACGCCGGCGATGAGGAGCGTGTGCGAACGCGGCTCGGGCCGCAGTTCAGCCCGCTCCGGTTCGATGTGACTGATGAGGGCGCAGTCCGCACGGCCGCTGGCCGCGTAAGGGACGAGCTTCGCGGCGAGCCGCTGTTTGCGCTGATCAACAATGCCGGCATTTGCGTCGTGGGCCCACTCGCCCACGTCCCGCTTGCCCGGTTCCGGGAACAATTGGAGGTGAACCTGGTTGGCGTATGCTCGGTGACGCAGGCTTTTCTCCCGCTCATGCTGCCGCCGGAGAATAATGATAGGAATAATCGCGGTTGCCGCCCAAGACCTTGCGTCGTCAACGTCGGTTCGATCGCGGGCAAAGTGGCGGCGCCGTTCGCGGGCCCTTATGCCGCGTCCAAGTTCGGGCTCGAGGGCTTTTCCGACAGCTTGCGCCGGGAGTTGATGCTTTTCGGCATCGACGTGGTGCTGCTGCAGCCCGGCCCGGTAATCACACCGATCTGGGACAAGGCCGAAGCCCGTGTGCTCGACGATTACCCGGGCACCCCGTATGAACGGAGCTTGGAAAAGTTCCGTAGCGTCTCGATGAGCGAGGCGAAAGACGGGTTTGCGGCCAGGGTCGTGGCGGAAGAAATTTACCGCCTGTTGGAACGACGCCACCGCCGCGCGCGTTACGCCATCGTGCCGAATCGATTGATCAACTGGACTTTTCCCCGGTGTCTACCGGACAAAGCGCTGGATTTCTGTATCGGGAAGTTTTTCGGTCTGATCTGAATTCGATAAACGACTCGCAGGAGGGCCCGGCGCGGATTAGGGTGCGGCAGACCGGCGTTGGCAAACCCGGCGTGTGCTGTTAGGATAAGGGCCTCGCAGTCGCAAAGTTTTTCATGACGCACAGGCTCCAAAGTTATCTCGGCTATTCGTATCCGGTGCAGCTCGCGGAACTGGTGAACAGGGAATGGCCGGAAGAGGCGCGCGAAGTTCAACCGAGCAACGCTCATCTTCGACAGCTGCTCGACGCCGCTTATCACGCCACGTTGTTGCGAGAAGAACAGCGGCCCGTCACGTTTCGTTTGCTTTTCGGCACACCGGAGGATGTGCCCGTCGACGGCGGGCCGCCGACGGGCCTTTTGCCGATCCAGCTCGACCGGCCTCGCCCGTTTAATGAGCAGGAAGTGCGCCGCATCTCGATGGCGGCGGATTTTTTCCGGTCGTTGATCGCCGTATCGGCCGATCCGGATGACAATTTGCGTATCTGGGGCATTTTGGTCTCGGGTACGCGGTGGGTCAATCAGGTGGACGGTGGCCGATTCATTGATGGGACGCTGCCGCTCTGTTTGGTCGTGCAGGCCCTCGGGCCCGGCCGCTTGACGGTTTGTCTCGGGCAGCAGCGGATCGCGGCGTTGAGCAGCGGGCGCATGCAAGGGCTCGCGTTTGACCTTTTCCAATCGCAGTGGCTCGCGCAAGCCTTTCAAAACGTCAGAAAGGACGCCCTCCGGTCGATTTTCGTCAAAATGGACGGCAGCCGGTACGTGCCGGCCAATAGCGACTTCATGCGGGTGATGTCGCAAAACGTGTTGCGCCGTACCCTGAGCGTGGTGCGCAATTCCAAACACGGCGGCAC
>JAFAUY010000249.1 GCA_019243005.1 Verrucomicrobiota bacterium
GAACGTGAACCGGCGTTTCGCGGAGAGAGTACTAGAAAATGCGCACGACGGTGACCTGGTCTGGGTGCACGACTACCAACTCATGCTGCTGCCGGCCCTGCTGAAGGCGGCAGCTCCTCATCTGCGGATCGGATTCTTTCTGCACACCCCCTTTCCGGTTTACGAAATTTTCCGGTGTCTGCCGCGCGGCCGCGAGCTGGCGGCCGGGATGCTCGGCGCTGACCGGATCGGTTTTCACACCTTCGGCTACCTGCGCCACTTCTTCGCCACCGCGCAGCGCCTCCTTGACCTTGACCCGGAACTTACCCATATCCGCACCGGCGGGTACTCGGCCACCTTGGGCGTGTACCCGATCGGGATTAACGCGGCAAAATTCGAAGAAACGCTCAATTCACCGGAATTCGCGCGCCGCCGCGAGGAATTCCGCGCCGTTCATGGAGGCAAGCGGATCGTCCTGTCCGTAGAACGGATGGACTACACCAAAGGGATTCTGCACCGCCTGGAAGCCATCGACCAGTTCCTGGCCGGTTCGAATCGCGTCGACGACGTTCGTTTTATCTTTGTCAGCGTGCCCTCTCGCGAGGGGATCGAGGAATACCAGGCGTTGCGCGAAGAGGTCGAGGCCCAGATCGGGCGGTTGAACGGAAAGTACGCCACCCTGCGCAACAGCCCGATTCATTTCATCCACGGTTCCGTCGACTTTGTCGATCTCTGCGCCATGTATTCCCTCGCCGACGTCGCGCTCGTGACGCCGCTGATCGACGGGATGAATCTGGTGGCGAAAGAATACCTGGCCTGCCAGCGCGATAACCCGGGATTGCTGATCCTGAGCGAGTTCGCGGGCGCTGCCGAGGAACTTTTCAATGCTTTCCTCGTCAACCCTTACGATGCAGGCGGCGTGGCCGAAGCCCTCGCCGCCGCCTTAGCCTTGTCACCTGAGGAAAAGCGGGCGCGCAACCGCCCCATGCGGGAACGCGTCATGCGCTACGACGCGCAGCACTGGGCCCGGAATTTCATCAATGATCTGGCCGCCAGCCCGGCTCCGGAACCCGCCACCGCAGGAGCCGACCTCGGCGGGGTGCGTGACGCCATCGTGCGGGCACTCTCGGAGAACCGAAACGTGGCCCTGTTCCTGGACTACGACGGCACCTTACGGGAGATTGAACGCGACCCCCAGGCGGCCGCGCCGACTCCGGCAGTCGAGGCGTTGCTGCGTAAGTTGCAGGACCGGCCGAACGCGGACGTTACCCTGATCAGCGGCCGTCCGCAGGAAGACCTCGAAAGATGGTTCGGCGCTTACCCCTTCAACCTGATCGCCGAACACGGCGCAAGCGCACGCCGGCATGGCCAGCGGGAGTGGGAACAATTGGATCGCACCGTCAGTTATGCCTGGAAAGCGGAACTGCTCCCCATCCTTCGTTTGTACGAAGAGGCAACGCCCGGCAGCTTCGTGGAGGAAAAGCGCACCTCATTGGTGTGGCATTATCGTAAAGCCGACTCGCAATTCGGTGCCTGGAAGGCGCGCGAACTCGCGGAAGAACTGGTTGCCTTGACGGCGAACGAACCGATCCAGGTGCGTCGTGGAAAAAAAATTGTCGAGGTCTCGGCGGCCGAGGTAAACAAAGGCGCTGCGGTGGCCCGGCTTCTGGAGCTGGACGCAGGCTACGGGATTGCGCTGTGCGCCGGCGACGACCAAACCGACGAGACCATGTTCCGGCTAAGCGCACCGCGCCTGCTGTCCATCAAGGTCGGGGACGGGCCGACCCTGGCGCGCTACAGGATCGCCGGCCCGGCCGAGTTCCGGCAGTTTCTCGAGGAGGTGCTGACCAAGTGATCCACAGAAAAAAATCCATCCACAGATTGCACAGATGCACACAGATTAAAGCCACGCGGGCACACGGCGCCACGGCGGGAAGAGAGACGATTATCCGCCGCCCACCCGGGCCTGCCGCCATCACCGAAGACCTGCAGGGGACGACCATCCGCCGCCCACCCGCGCCTGCCGCCATCACCGAAGACCTGCAGGGGCGGCGGATCCGCAGAACACGCAGAGAACGCAGAAAAGGGATCCATGAACTCGGACCTCGAAACGGACCTCCGGCCCTCACGATGGCGTGCCAAACCCCAAACCTCGAACTCTATCCCTTACCCGTCACGCGTTACTTGATACTCATTCCCCCGCCCCGACCACGACCGGCGGAAAGTCCACCGGCTTTTCAGCGGGTACAGGCTGCCCGATGAGGCGGTAGAAAGTTTCTCCGTCCACGCTTTCGCGCTTGAGCAACTCCCCGGTGACCAGTTCAAGCTGGTCACGGTGCAGCGAGAGGATTTCGCTGGCTTCTGCGTACGCCCGCGCCAGGATTGATTTTACCTCTTCGTCAATATAACGGGCGGTCTCCTCGCTGCAGTCGCGCTGCAATTCGAATCCCTTATCCGGCACGTACATCGGCGGTCGTTGCGCCGCCGTGGCCAGCCCGACCTTTTCACTCATGCCGTAGAGCGCCACCATCTGCCGGGCCAGGGCCGTCGCTCGCTCAAGGTCGTTCTGAGCACCCGTGCTCGGCTCGTCGAAGATGATTTCTTCGGCCGCCCTTCCGCCGAGCAGCCCGCGCAGGCGATCCTGGAGTTCTGAACGGGTGAGCAGAAACTGGTCCTGCGCCGGCAACTGCAGGGTGTAGCCGAGTGCAGCCCGGCCGCGCGGGACGATGCTGATCTTATGAACCCGATCCGCCCGCGGACTGTACGCGGCCACCAGCGCGTGCCCGACCTCGTGGTAGGCAACCCGCCGCTTTTCTTCCTCGCTCAGACGACGGCTCTTGCGCTCCGGTCCCGCCACGACCTTTTCGATCGCCTCTTGCAGATCTTGCTGGTGGATTTCCGTAGCGCTGCGGCGAGCCGCCAGCAGCGCCGCTTCATTAAGCACGTTGGCCAGATCGGCGCCTGAAAATCCGGCCGTGGCGTGCGCAATGGCCCGTAGATTCACATCGCCGGCGAGCGGTTTGTTTCGCGCGTGCACCTTGAGGATGGCTTCACGGCCGTCCAGGTCCGGGGCATCCACCAAAACCTGCCGGTCAAACCGGCCGGGCCGGAGCAAGGCCCGATCCAGAACCTCCGGCCGATTCGTCGCCGCGAGGATGATGACTCCGGTGTTGGCTTCGAAGCCGTCCATCTCGACCAGCAACGCGTTCAGCGTTTGCTCTCGCTCATCGTTAACGGACCCGAGATGGACGCCGCGCTGGCGGCCAATGGCGTCCAGTTCGTCGATGAAAATGATGCACGGCGCGTGCTGCTTGGCCTGTTGGAACAGGTCCCGCACACGGGCCGCGCCCACCCCGACGAACATCTCGACAAAATCACTTCCGCTGATGCTGAAGAAGGCGACCCCGGCTTCTCCGGCCACAGCGCGCGCCAGCAGCGTCTTGCCAGTGCCCGGAGGTCCCACCAGCAACACCCCTTTGGGAATCCGCGCACCAAGCTTTTGAAAACGCGGCGGATCCTTTAGAAAGTCGACAACTTCCTTGAGCTCCTGTTTTGCTTCCTGGCAACCGGCCACGTCATCAAACGTCACGCCCGTCTGCTTGTCAGCAATTAACCGGGCACGGCTCTTGCCGATCCCAAGAATTCCCTGGCTGGCAGCCCCTATCCGGCGGCTGAGAAATCCCCACAGGCCCACCATCACGAGGATCGGAAGGATCCAGGAGGCCAGAAGCTGGGATAAAATGCCAGGCTTCACGGCGGTGTACCGGACGCCGTTCGACTGGAGATCCTTGACCAGGTTCGGGTCTTCAACCCGGACCGTGTGAAAATTGAACTGGCCCGCTTTGGTCCCTTGAGGGCTCGTTTCTGCCTTCACATTGCCCGCTGAACCGGTCGGCTCGGCGTTCGGGCCGGCGGTACGCTCTGCCGCCTTCGGGGCAATGACCCCATAAATATCGTTGGGCCCGATATCCGCCCAGACGACCTCGCCGCGAGCTACATAATCCTTGAATTCGCTGTACGGGATGGTTTTGACGGCTGAACTGATGATGACGTCCTGCCACAACCAGAGCATCAGAAGCATGGTGCCCATGTAGATCAGCCATCGCCGCCAGTTTGGCTCGATGTCTCCGGACTTTGTCGGTTTGGAAATCGGCAGATCGATCCTAGGTTTGGATTTCATACGTCCTACCTCCACGTGTTCTCCATCATCATCGCTTCAGGTAAACGTCTACCCGGCGATCGCTTTGCGGTTCCCGTGCTGACGAATCCCTCCCGAGAATCAGGTAGTTACCGCTGCTCGCCAGCAGTTCGTCGATCGGATTTTTAACACCCGCCTCTTGCAGATAAGCGGCAAAGGACTCGGCGCGTGACCGCGCGTAAAAATTATTCTCCATCCGCGTGCCGGTACCGTCCGTGCACCCGACCACCACCAAATGCCGCTTGGACATGCCGGGCCGGCCGAGAAAGGCAACCAGGCGGTTCAGATTCTGGATGCTGCTCTGGTCCAGCGCATCAAATTCCCGGTGGCCAAATCGGAAGCTGAGGGTGACGCGATCGCAATTGCGAAGAGCGTTTCGAAGCGCCGGGGCAGCCTGGTCGCCGAGGTTCGGCGCCGCCAACAGGTCCCCGGCCGCGTTCTCGACAACGCTGGCCGGCGTCGGAGAAGGCTTCACCGCGTTCGGGATGACCTCCGTTCGCACGGCCGGGCCCGGGGTGCCCTCAGGCCGCACCGCCGGGATCGGAGCGGGTACAACCGGCGCCGGCGCGACCGGCGGCGGCGGCTTGAGGGTGAGCCCTGCCGGCGCCGGAGTCGCTTTGGCTTCCAGAATGATGAAATTCATCGGCGCCGACGCACCGGCGTAGCCCGGCGCACTGGCGGTCAGAACCACGTCGGAAGAACCGGCGCTCTCCGGCGTGCCGTACAGCCGGTTACCCGAAGCATCCAGCCTCACCCCCGCCGGGAGATCACCCTGCACGCTGAGGGTCACGCCCTCCATCCCGGCAGGTCCGATGCCGACCGGCACTTCCAGAGATTCCCCTACCCGGCCCAACACGCGCGGCGCCGCCCATAACGTCAGACTCGGCGGAACGCCCCGCCTTTCTTTGACCACCAGCGTCGTCCTGGCCGAAGCAGGGCCGAAGCGCGGAGACGTTGCACGAAAGACCACCGGAAACGAACCGGGACCTTGAACCGTGCCGTCCACGCACCTCCCCGGTTCGTCCAGTACCATGCCCGGCGGCAGTTTGCCTTCCAACGTAAGCGTTACGTCCCCGGCCGTTGCCGGCTTGACCGTAACCGGAACCCGCACGCTCTCCCCTACCGAAGCGATTACCTGAGGCGCAACTTCCAGCGTCAGGGCTTCGGGACCTGCCGGGCTGTAAAGCAGGTAAGCCAAGCCGGCCACGAGCCCGCCAACCAGTAAGACGACAAGCGCGATGGAATAAAACAAACGCCGCCCACCCCGTTCCGACGGGCCCATCGAGGCGAGAAAAATCGGATCGCGGTTGGAATCACCGGCCGGGCTCAAGGGCTCGCGGCAAGTCGGGTCTGGGCAGATCGGCTCGGCTCCCGGCGGTAACTCAATCGGCTCACCGGTATCGGCCAGGTTGCACTTTCCGAAATTATCACAGAGGTAATAGGGCATCGGATGTATCTACAAAGCTGGAGGTCAACCTCTCTGTCCCATTCGCCCCGCCACCCGCCGCCCGGACCGACTGCAAGCGGAGACCGGCGAAAGACCCTCCACCGTAGTGGAGCTTACTTCGCCTTCAAACGACTCTCACAATTTTCGCCCCTTGTCCCGGCATAAAACTCGCCGCCTGAAATTTCACGAATTCGTTCCACCCCGTTTCCTACCACACTGCAGGACGCAACGCGGACGATGGAAATACCAGTTATACCTGCTAGACATAGTACCGCCCCCCATAATCGAATGATAGTTGGGCCAGCCTTCCTCGCGGCGCACCTGTTTGTTGCAAAGGGACGGCTGATTTTGGGACGGCCACTTCAGGGCTAAGCTTTACCCACCGTTAGGTGGCCGGTGCCGGTTTCTGCCTCTCCGGGGCCGACAGCCGAGTCTGCCGGCGGCAACCGGCGCAACCGGTAATCAGTCCGTAGAGACCCTGAGGATCGAGAAATCATCGGCAAGCGGTCCGCCGCCGGAGATGGCGACGACGTGCCTGTGCACCGCGTCGAGGTTGGGAGGTTCCCCGGCTGCGGCGCTCGCCAGGTAATTAACAAATTCATCGAACGACCAGCGGCTGCCCTCGGGGCGGCGGACGTCGAACACGCCGTCGGAAAAAATACACAGCTCGGCAGGCGCAGCCACGGAAAGAGCGGTGGTAGGGTAGCGTGTACCTTCAAAACAGCCGATCGGCGGACCTCCGGAGCCTAATTTCACATGGTCACCGCTGGAGGTGCGGACGATTGTGGCCGGATGCCCTCCGCCGGCATAATGCAACTCACCATTCGGTACGTGGAGAACGCCGTAACCGATCGTGAAGTAGTACGAGGCGTACCGGCGCATCGAGTACGCCTCATTGAGCGCGGTGAGCACCTCTCCGGGATCGCGAAAATCGATCCCGGGCAGGTTGTGGTATCGGAGCGTGTTCAGGATGGAAACCGAGTGCAAGGCCGAGCCGACGCCATGGCCGCTGACGTCGAGCAGATAGAACACAAAATTTTGCTGATCCAGCCAATGGTAACCAAGGGCATCCCCCCCGAGCTGGGTTGACGGAATCATGCGCCAATCGGTTCGGACCCGCCCTCTTTCCAGACGGGCAGGCAACAGCGACAGGACGTATTCAGCCGCCCGCGACAATTCCGCACGAAGCGCGTTCTGGGCGGCCTGGAGCGCCCCGACCACCAGCTCAAGCTGGCGAGACCGTTCTTCACTCTCCTGGCGGAGCGATTTCAGTTTGAGGTGCACGTTTACCCTCGCTTCCACTTCTTCGATGTGGAATGGCTTGCTGACGTAGTCGACGGCGCCTGCACGGAAGGCCCGGACTTTGTCGATCGTCTCATCGCGCGCACTGAGGAAGATCACGGGTACCTCACGCATCCGCACGTCCCGTTTCAGCTGTTCACAAACCGCATAGCCGTCGAGCTCCGGCATGTTGACATCGAGCAAAACAAGGTCGGGCGGCGAGCTGTTCGCGGCTTGCAGCGCGAGCCTTCCGCTTAACACCGGCCGCGTTTTGAAGCCGCGTTCGCGCAGCATCTCGGTGATCAGCCGAAGGTTTGCCGGCGTGTCGTCCACGATGAGAATATTTGCCGCCGGGCAGGGTGCGGGCCTCGTGTTCATACCTCAATTTCCCCGGGTTGCAAAAGCGCGAGCATGCCGGGATAATCAAACCTTTCCAGCTGCTCGCGCAGCCGGCCGGCGACGTCAGGGGCATGCGCCGCTGCCTGGTCGAGCAGACCGCGGAGTTCATCGAAGTCGGCGCGGATGGCTGCCTGGTACAGCCGATCCCGCAGATCGCTCGAGAAGGCATCGGTCGCGTCCGCCACAAGCGAGTGCCCGGCGTCAATATCCGGACCAACGTTCCCAAAGGCGTATTCCGCGCCGGTCATCCGCCCGATTTTTTCGAGTAAATCGCGGTTGCGAAACGGCTTGCTCAGAAAATCATTTGCACCGGCTTCGATCGCCTCACGACGGTCATCTTCAAAAGCGCTCGCCGTCACCGCGATGATCGACGTCGCCGCCCCGCCCGGCAGCGCACGAATCCGGCGGATCGCCTCGCGGCCGTCAAGCACCGGCATGCGGAGATCCATCAGGACAACCTGCGGCTGCCACCTCGAAAATTCTTCGATTGCCTGCGCACCGTCTTCGGCGGCGATGGTCTCGAAACCCGCCGATTGCAGCACCTCCTGGAAGAGGGTGCGGTTCTCGACCTTGTCATCGGCAATCAGAGCCCATAAAGGCCGTTGTCCGGGACGCAGGCACACCGCCTGCCCGTCGTGCGGTTTGAGCCCGAGCGCCGCGGCGTCGCCCTTCTCGACGACCAGCTCGAACCTGAACGTGGTCCCCTGCCCCGGTTTGCTCGTCACGTGGATTTCACCGCCCATCAGCCGTACGAACTCCCGGCTGATGGCGAGGCCGAGACCCGTCCCTTCTCCGGACCGCGCCCCGGTGGCCGTCTGCTCGAACTGCTTGAAAAGTTTCGGCAGCTCTGCGGTGGAAATCCCGGGGCCGGTATCCTCGACTTCTCCGTGTAGCCTTAATGATCGTCCCGGACCGTCAACGGCACCAAGCCGGGCCACCACGCTGCCGCGCTCCGTGAACTTTACGGCGTTGCCGATCAGATTTATAAAGATTTGGCGGAGTTTGCCTTCGTCCGCGTGGACGAATTGCGGCACATGGCCGGTCCGTTTGACGCTGAACCGGATCTGCCGGCCCTCGGCGCGGACTCGGAACATGCGTTCCAAATCGTCGAGCATTGCGTAGAGGTCGAAGGTGCCGGGCTGGAGGCTAATGCGCCCGGCTTCGATCTTCGACATCTCCAGAATATCGTTGATCACGGTGAGCAAATGCTCGCCGCTGCGGTTGATCGTCTCAAGGTGCCGGCGCTGGGTGGGCGAGAGTGCGGCCTCGCGCATCATGAGTTGAGAAAAGCCCAGGATGGCGTTCATCGGGGTCCGGATCTCGTGCGACATCTGCGCCAGAAAAATGCTCTTCGCGCGGTTCGCCGCTTCAGCGGCGGTTTTAGCCTTGGCAAGTTCTTCCTCCAGACGTTTGCGATGCGTAATGTCGGTGACGTGGCCGTTCCAAAGCGTGGTTCCATCGGGCATCCGTCGCGGAACGGCTTCGGCTCGCACCCACGTCATCCTGCCGTCGGGATGGCAGACCCGGAGATCCTGGGTGTAGCGGGTCATCGTTTCGGCCGATGCGCGCGCTTTCTCATGCGCGAGTGCAACGTCCTCGGGATGGAACATGTCGAACACGGTCTTCGCATCACGCACCGCGCTCTCCGCCTCCACACCGATCAGGTCTCTGACGCCCTCACTGGAAAAGGTAAAAGCAAGGGCGCCATCCTGACCCATCACGCATTGATAAAGGGCGCCGGGAATACTGTCCGTAATGTCCCGGAGCCTTGACTCGGCTTCCTGGATTCGTTGTTCCGCCCGTTTCAGTTCGGTAATGTCCACCGCCAGGACGGCCAGGCCGGTAACCTCGTTCCTGGCGTTAAGGATGGGATTGCAACACGTCCGGAAGTGGCGCCCGGACGGCTCACACCCGTCCTGGTCGCTAACCATGGTGCTCGTCTCCAAAGTGCGGCGAATCAGCCGTTCGTAACGGGGCAGCGTCTCGGGGGCAAGCAACGTCGAATAGTGCGCCCCGATCACCTCGGACACTTTTTTCTTGAAACGCGCCGCTGCCACCTCGTTACAGGTGAGCACGCGCCCGCTTGCATCCAGCAGCAGAACGCTTTCCGGGGTGGCATCGAGGACTGACGCCAGCGTTTCATGCTGTTCGATAAGCTGTGCCGTGCGCGCCGCCACCGTCCCTTCGAGGTGCTCGCGGTACTGCCGCAGTTCCTCTTCGGCCTGCCGCCGCGAAGTGACGTCGCGATGCGTCCCGACCATCCGCAGCGGAGTTCCGTCTTCGGCCCGCGAGACCAGGCGCCCCCGCGCCAGGATCCAACGGTAGGAACCATCCTTGGTCTTCATACGGTGCTCGGTCTCATAACCCGTCTCCGCCACGCCGGATAAATAGCGTCCCACTTCCGCGGTGACCCGTTCGAAGTCATCCGGATGGACGCGCGACGCCCATTCCTCGAAACGGTTTGCCAGTTCGTGTTCCTCAAATCCCAGCAAGGCTTTCCACCGCTTCGAAAAAAACACCTGGTTCGTCTTGACGTTCCAGTCCCAGACGCCGTCGCCGCTGCCTTCCAGGGCAAAGCTCCAGCGTTCTTCGCTCGCTTTCAAAGCGGCCTCGGTCCTTCTGCGCCGTTGGATTTCGCGCGCCAGATGCCGGTTGGCGACCAGTAGCGTCACAATGACCGCGCCGATCAGGGCCGGGACCGCGATGGTCAGCACCCGTTGAAGCGAAACGCCTTCCTGCCGGACGCTGATCCAGCGTCGCCGAATTTCCGCCTGTTCCGCCGGCGTGATCGCGTGGATCGCCTTGTTCAGGATGGTAACGGCTTCCGGCCAATCCTTCCGAACCGCAATGCGAAACGGCGCCACGTACGCTGTCTCGCCGGCAACCTTGAGGTTTTGCACGCCAAGGGTCTCGAGGGCGTTCGTGGCCGAAGCCAGGTCACCCACGAATGCCTCGGCGTTTCCCAGTGCAACCGCGCTGATGGCGCTCCCGACGTCATCCCGCGGAACGAGGGCGATCTCAGGATGATCGCGCTTAAGGTATTCGTGAATCGGCCAGTTGCGCGCGATGGCGACTGGTTTGCCCGCGAGGTCGCGGAGGGCTGCAATGTGATGGTCGTCCGAACGGGTCAGAATCACCAGCGGCAGCACGAGCAGCTCATCAGTGAAAAGGAGAAAGGCTTCGCGGTCCGGAGTGTGTGCCGTCAGAAAGGACAAGTCGCATTCCTGGCGGCGTAGCTGCTCGAGGCTGTCGCTCCAGGAGGGCGCCGGTAACGGTTTGATGCTTACACCGAGCCGGCCCTCGATGAGGCGTTTGTAGTCCGCCGCCATCCCTTGGAATTTTCCTTGTTCATCAATCCATTGGAATGGCGGTGAAGGCCCCCCAGCCGCGCGCCAGACCGGGTGCATCCTCAGCCAAACCTGTTCAGCCGGGGTTAGTTGCAGTTGGCCGGCAGCCTGCAGGGAACAGACCAGGCCGGCAAGAAAAGTCAGGGCGGTCCAAAAAGGTCCAAAATGCCGCCGCCCGGCCGGCGGTGCGTCAGCGGAAACGTCGTGATGCATGCGAATCACCGCTCGTATGAGCTCGAGCCGGATTCTGACCGTAACCGCCGCCCGGTTCAACCCTATTGTTCAGTGGGCCCCTCGGGCGTTTACCGGGCGCCCAGCGGACGAAAGGACGGCCTTTGCCGGGCCGGCGGGCGGCGAAGGCCAGGCCTGGACCGAACGCGCCGCGAAGGGTACTTTGTCCAAAAAAACACCATGTTGGAGAGAACCGCAGACGCGTTTGTTTGGTTAATCCCCCTTGTCATCTTGCTGCTGTTTCTGCTGCCGCAAATGCTGCGCGTGCTGCGCGAGTACGAGCGCGGGGTCATTTTCCGGCTCGGGAAACTGATCGGCGCCAAAGGTCCGGGCCTGATCGTGCTTATCCCGATGATCGATCGCATGGTCAAGATGGACCTGCGGATCGTAACCATCGACGTTCCGCGCCAGGAGATCATGACCCGTGACAACGTGCCCGTAACGGTTGATGCCGTCGTTTACTTCCACGTCACCAACCCCGAGGCTGCCGTGGTGCGGGTTGAAAATTTTCTTCGCGCCACCTCGCTGCTCTCGCAGACCGCGTTGCGCAGTGTGCTCGGGCAGGCCGAACTCGACGAGGTCCTGTCCCAGCGCGATAAGATCAACTTGACGTTGCAATCCATCATCGACCATCAGACCGAGCCGTGGGGGGTTAAAGTAACGGCCGTTGAGGTTAGGGACGTCGCACTGCCCGACGGCATGAAACGCGCCATGGCCCGCCAGGCCGAGACCGAGCGTGAGCGGCGCGCGAAAATCATCAACGCGGAAGGGGAATTTCAGGCCGCGGAAAAGCTGGTCCAGGCCGCCGGGATGATCGCCGCTGAACCGATCGCCTTGCAGTTGCGTTTCCTGCAAACGATCCGGGAAATTTCGAGCGAGCATAACACGACTACCTTCGTGCCGGTGCCGATCGATTTGTTTGCGCCGTTCATTAAGAAATAATCCGCAGAACACGCAGACAACGCAGAACAGAGGAAACCATCCACAGGTTCCGCAAATCACACAGACTCGACTTCCCCATTTGTGGCATTCCGCTCGACGTCTCCGAACGTACCCGTTACGCGTTACTCGCTACTCGCTACCCGGCACTGAGTTTGCGGCATTTCCCTGGTCTGCCTGACGTCCCCGCTTCTGCCGACGACCCGCCGTGCAAAGACGGCAACCACCACGCACCCGAGCGCCACCAGTCCGAGGCCGAACCTGAGCGAAACCAATTGAGCCGAAACGCCGATCAGGGGCGGCCCGACCAGGAAGCCTGCGTACCCGAGCGTTGCCACCGCGGCCACCCCTGAGCCGGCGCTTTCACCGGGAAGATTCCCACCGGCGGAAAAAAGCACCGGAACAGCGTTGGAAAGCCCCAAACCGCAGAGACCGAAACCCAAAACGGCAAACGGCACCAGGGGAATGGAGACGGCCAGGATCAGACCGGCCGCGGCCAGGACCGCGCTTGAACTTACCAGCGCGGCGGCGCCGAAGCGTTGGCGAAGCCGGTCACCGGCAAACCGGCCGGTGGCCATCGCCACCGAAAAGGCTGAAAAGCCGAATGCGGCCAGGCTGGTATCGGCGGC
>JAFAUY010000316.1 GCA_019243005.1 Verrucomicrobiota bacterium
CACGGCCGCTACCGAAAGAGATGGCCGGCGCCCACTAAAATCAGTGACGGGTAACGGGTAACGCGTAACGGGTAGCGAGTGAGTGCCGGGTTCGGCGTTCGAAGCGGCAGCGTGGGAGCCGCGTGCCGGTGTCAAGTCCGGTCTTCAGAAGTATTACTCTCCTCGCCGTGGTCGCCGTGTGAACCTCTGTCGCGGTGGACGCACCACCGCCGTGTCCACCGTGTGACCGCACCCGCTACCCGTTACGCGTTACCCGTCACTGGTCCCGTGGGCAGATGAGGTCGAGGTAGTTCAGCCCTTCGGGGCTGAGGGTGCAGTTCGGCGCGGTACCGTGCAGGTAGCCGCGCGTGAGCATTTGTTGCGGGTAAGGTGAGGGGTGCACCCACACCAGTTCAGGACCGGACGGCACTTGTTGTTGTACCGGTTCAAAACCGAGCGGGACGCCTGACTGGGCGAAAGCGATTTCCCATGCAGGCGGTGTTACCCGGCCCTGAGGCGAGAGCCACGGATAACGATCGAGAATGTCCATGCGCGTGCTTGCCGGTACCCGAACGCGGTACCAGACGGTTTCCTGGTGCAGGAACTGCGGGATGGTCAGGTCCGGGTCACGCTGGAGCGCTGGGTAGAGCCTTCCCAGGTCGATGCCGTCCAGGTTCATGCCATTGTACAAGCCGTGCCGGTTGCCGTCGCCGGGAAAATGCCGGTTGTACCAGGCGTCGAAAGCGGCGTTTAACATCAAGTTAAGCTCCAGGTGGACGTGCGCGCGTTCGCGGTCCACGCCCTCTCCCGAATGGCCCATGATGCCGAGGGCCGCTTTGGCTTCGACCCGGTTGCCCGTCTGAATGGTGACCGACTGCAGGTGGGCATACAAACTGAAGTACGGGCAACCGTCGAATTGATGTTCGACCACGACGTAACGGCCGTAGTTCGAAGCCCCCGGCTGCGCATTTACGTAAACGACCTCCCCCGGTGCGATCGCCCCCACAACGTCTTCGGGTTCGCCCCTGGCGTCACGGTGCAGTGGCCGGATATCGATGCCTTCATGAAACCGGGTGTAAATCACCTCGGTACCGAACCGGTGCGGATTACGCACAAACCCGTATTGGCCGCCTTCCCAGGCCAGCGTTTGTGCCCCTTCGAAATCGCGCCGGACGTATTGATAAAAGTCGGCCGGGTGGCCGGTTAAGAGCCCGTCGTTATCGGTTGGCAACACCAGCCGCAACGGCTCCGCCCGGGCGATTGGAGCCGCCCTGAATCCCACCATCGATGTCGCCAGCAGGAGCATCGCCGATAACCATCCGCCTGTTCGAGGTTCACGCATAAGCGACTGGTATGAAACTGCTTAGGATTTGCAACCTACCGGCGCTCTGCTAAACGGTTTGCATGCTGACCCGTGTGCTCTCCTTTGCGCTGATGCTGCTGCTGCTGCTGGCCGGATGCGCCTGGCTGCCGTTCGGACGGCGCAAAAACACGGCCACGGCTCCCTCCGCGGTCAAATCGGAAAAGGGCAGCCCTAACGGGCGCATCAGCGGCCCGGTCGCTTACGGAATCGAAGTCAGGCTCAACGTCAACCCGCAAGTGGTCCGGCTCGCGGACACGCGGACGATTGAAGCGCGGTTGGTGTTGATCAACCGGTCCAGAAACGCCGCCAACCTCTACTTCAATGACAGCCGCCGGTACGACTTTATCCTGCGTGACGCCACGGGCAAGAAGCTGGTGCAGTGGTCAGACGACCAGCCGGTAAGCCAAAACCTGAGCACGGTGATCATCAACCCGGAAGAACGCGCCGAATTTGCCGGTACCGTTTCGACGCGGGACATGGTGGCGGGCCGGACGTACACGCTGGAAGGCTTGGTTGTCGGGTATGATAAACTGCGGCAAGTCGTTTCAATTCAGGCCGCGCCCTGAGCGGACGGAACGATTGCAAGCGAGGGCAAAAATGTGATTGATGTAGGGTAAATAAACTACCGGAGCTTATGCGAACCTCCCCCCTCGAATCCTTCCGACATTACCTGCAGGCGTACACGACCGTGCCCGCGAGGCAACGTGAATTGCAACCGTTGGCGATCACGATCTCTCGTGAGGCAGGCGCCGGCGCCATCACGATTGCAGGGTTGCTGGCCGAGCGGCTGCGCGCGCTCGACCAGGGCGATGAGTCCCGGCCCTGGGCAGTGTTTGACGCGAATCTGGCCGGGGAAGTCTTGAAGGATCACCATCTGCCCGACAAACTGGCGCGCTTCATGGAAGAGACCGCCCGGCCGCCGGTGGACACGGCCGTCGCAGAACTCCTGGGGTTGGTCCCTTCGCCATGGACGCTGGTGCAGCTTACGACTGAAACCATCCTGCGGCTGGCCGGCCTGGGTCACGTTATCCTGGTGGGCAGGGGCGCAAACATCATCACGTCGCGCATGCCCCAGGTCTTTCACGTCCGGTTGGTCGCGCCCTGGGCGACGCGGGTGGAGCATCTGGCCAGGCAAAACCATGTAAGCCAAGCGGAGGCGGCTCGCATCGCCAAGAGTCGTGACCAAGCACGGCGCGCGTATGTGCGGCGTTATTTTAACGCCGAAATCGATGAGTCAACCCTTTATGACTTGACACTCAATACCGGCCGCTTCGGCTTTGCCCATTCGGCCGAGGTCATCGTTCACGCGGCCTTGGTCCACCACCGCGAAATCAAGCGCACCAGCGAAGCCGCCATCCAGAACGCCCCGCCTGATAACGTCGCGCCTTAGAGGCAGGCGATTCAGTTCAGTGCACCACCAAAACCGGGCAGCGGGCATAGAAAATCAAGCTGGTTTCCTTTCGGCCGTAAAACGGACGTTTCAGGTCGGAGTAGCCGCAGGCGGCCGTCACCAGCAAATCCACTTTAAATTCTTTGGTGGCCTTTAAAATTTCGGCGCACGGATCGACCCCGCACCGCAAGGCGGCACCGACTTCAGCATAGATCTGGCGCATGGCCGTGAGCTCTGAAGAGAGCTGGTTAGCGGCCTGTTTCTGATAAAACGGGTTGGCGCTTCGATCGGCCGGGTCATCCGAGCTATAGCCGCAAAAGACCGGCTCCTGACAGATGTGCAGGAGGGTGACCCTGGTTCCTAGCTCCTTGGCCAGTCGTACCGCATAAACTGCGGCCCGGCGGCATTCAGGCGTGAAGTCAACCGCCACCATGATGTGCTGCGGTGGTAGGGTGGCCAACTGCGGTATGGGGCTGGTCGTCTCGGTCTGACTAGGTGCAGTAGCCTTCATAAGCGATGAGTGTTATAGCTTGCGCAGTGATTCGCTTGCACCGTGCCATCTTCCAGCCAGCCTGGAATTGGCGAGGGCTGCCCATTCCTTGCTGCCTGGAAAACAGCGGCCATGATTTTCTCCCGATCTGCATCGGAGATTTTCCCTTTTGCGGGGGAGGAAGACTGCCAATTGTAAGCCAACCCACGTTAAGACGAAGCTCGCCGGTATGCAAGCCTTGCCGATCACGCTTGAGGAGCGGAACCCATCCTCCCGGTTCAGCGTCGTGATTATCTATGAAGACTTCATCACCGGGTGGCGGGCGCAAAAAGGCTGCGCTCTCCTGGCGAGTGAATTCGGGGAAGAATGTGAGTTCACTCATTCCTTGTGGCGATCTGACCTCCTGGAGGACCCGCAACTTAAAACGTGCATCGTCAGCAAAGTCTCCGGGGCGGATCTGGTCATCATTTCCGTTCATCGCAAGTTGTGTGTCGGGATTAGCGCCGTGGTAAACGCATGGGCGGCCGAAAAGAGATATCGCGACAGCGTACTGATGGCCGTGTTTGACCAAGCCGAAACGTGTTCGTTTCAACGGAACCTGGCATTCGCTCGCCTTGCGATGCTCGCGCGACGCTGCGGGCTGGACTTTTTCGAGCAGACCGTCGGCGGCCCCGAAGCAGATCAGCACGGGGAAAGGTTAACCCTGGTGTGGGTCTTTTAGCTCGGCGTCCGGTCACGCGGCGGGCACGGCGACCACGGCAGGGAAGGATCAGAGCTCGAAGCAGCATCGTGAGTGCCGGGTGCCGGTGTCAAGGTCCGGATCGGCGGATCGCTTTCTGCGTCGTCTGCGTGTTCTGCGGATCCGCCGCGCGCTGTGTTCTGGCAGGACACTGCCAAAGGGTGTGCGGCGGATAATCGTCTTTTCTTCCCGCCGTGTTCCGCCGTGGCGCTGTATGACCTGAGGCACCTTAGGTAAATACCTTAAGGCGTTAATACTTTTTCCTGCTTGCAACCTAGGAAGTGTTGTAGTTGTTTTGGCCTGTCCTGGACCCTAGGATGCTCGCCGGAAGAAGAGATTTTCCCGGCAGCTTGGCATCCACATCGAATCGGAGATGAGGGACAGGGTGTTGATGCCTGCCGGCAAAAGCGTTTTTGAAGCGCTCCTCGTTGGGCCGGCACGCCCCGGAACTCGCTGTCCTTTCAGGAGCCCGATTGAAACCTTCTCCTCATGCCGCCATTACCGACAAAGCGCATTCTTATCGTCGATGATCACCCGATGATCCGGGAGGGATTACGCACCCTGATCAGCCGCGAACCGGATCTGAGCGTCTGCGGCGAGGCCGAAACCGCGGCCGAGGCGCTCAAGGCTACCGCGGAACTCAACCCCGACCTGGTGCTGGTCGATATTGGTTTGCCCGGCCGTAACGGGTTAGAGTTGATTAAAGACCTCCGCGCGTTTCACCCGGCCCTCCCCATCCTGGTTCTTTCGATGCACGATGAGTTGCTCTGGGCCGAACGCGTGCTCCGTGCCGGTGCGCGCGGATACGTTATGAAGCGTGAAACCGGCCCGGTGATGGTCCAGGCCATCCGCCAGGTGCTTGCCAACCAACTCTGCGTCAGCGAAAAGATCTCCGCCCGCATCCTGGAGAGCTTTGCCGGCCATCGCGTTGAGTCGTCGCCCCTCGGTTTGTTAAGTGACCGGGAGTTCGAGGTTTTCGAGTTGATCGGCCGTGGCAAAAGCACCACGGAAATCGCCGGGGACCTCCATCTGAGCACCAAAACCGTTGAAGCGCACCGGGCCAAAATCAAAGAAAAACTGGAACTTAAGACCATGCCTGAACTCATCTCTTTTGCGGCCCGCTGGGTGGAGACGCAGGATACGCGGTAAGCAATAGCCCCGGGGGAAAGCAACCGGGCGATCCCGCGTGCTGCTTTGTTCAGAACAAGTAAGCCTGCGGCTGAGGTTGCAGGCAGCATTTTTCCCAATGCCGGAAAAGTAGAAATCCTAATTGCGGAGCCGGTCGGCTTGAGCCCAAACTCGAGGCCCTTGTAATCCCTCCCGTTCTCTTGCCGAATGGCCGGTCGCCCAGCTACCTCTCTGGAACGACAACAAGGTTTTCGAAGCCATTTTTGGATTTATGTACCAGAGGTAATCCCGGAGGGAGCCGGCGGGTTCACGATTCTAGTCATGAGGTTAAACCCATTCGAACAGCTCGAATTCTTCGTGCCGGACCCGAAGGTGGCCTTCAACGAAATCGTTGAAAGCCTGCTGCGCGGGGAGTTTGGCGCTGAGGCGGTGAGCCCTTTTGACGCTCAGGGGAGACTTCACGTCGACGGGGCAGCGCCCGGTTTGCCTGCGAGGGTAACCTTTTATGAGCCGAAGTACTTTCTAAGGCGATGGTGCAGCTTTAAACGCCAGCAGATCCGGGAAGCCTTCCAGCAAATCCTGGGCCAAGAGGGTTTGGGCGGCTCATGGCGGTGGGCACTCTGCGTGCCGGCGACTCTGGCGCCTGAAGACCGGCGCTGGTTTGAGCACTGGCGGCAGGGCCAGCCGGCGGCCATCGAGCTGCTCGCGGGACCCGAGTTGCTCCAATGGTTGCAGGCTCCGGGTGGGCGGAGCGCGCTGGAACGCATGCGCGCCTGGGGCGTCACGATTCCTCGTGCCGAGCCGGCCCAGGTGCGTGGCCGGTTGCGGGTTCAGCCGGCTGCTTCTTACCATTATTCGATGGGTGCGTTGCTGAGCCATTACCTTTATGTGTCGCTCCGCCACGCCGGCCATGAGCCTTTGACCGTATTCGAGGTCGAGCTGGGCCACTCGCCTACCCTTTGCCTGAATTTTCGGCCCGACGAGCGCGACTGGCGCGAGCAACGCCCGCAGGGCGGCCGGGGCCTGCCGGCGCACCGCTGGCGGGCCTGCCGGCCGCTGTTGCCGGGTGAGGAACGCTTGCTGGTGGTCATCCCCGTCGGAGTCCAAACCCCTTGGCCGCTGGATTTTTCTCTCAAGCACGCAAGCGGTGACGGGCCCGTGGTCGAAGCGCATTTGCGCCTGGAGCCCACGGCCTTAAACGTGACCGGCTGTTTCGATTTTGTGCCCGGTCCCGGCCCGCAGTTCTACGCGCCCCAAACCCGGAACCTTTCTGCGCCTGCGGCGTAAAAGGCAACCACCGGATTGGCGGGGGCCGGTTCCCCCGGACGGCTCGGTTCCGGCCCGGCTTGACCAACGTTAACCTGAATGCAAGGCTAAATCCCGAGGTCGCCACCAACGGTTGAAGCCGCCACGAGGTGGTCATCCTGATTTTCATCGTGCTTGGATGAGAAGCGGTTGAGAATCGGTCTGGCGCAGACGGTGGAATCGTGATGGTTTAGTACATTCCGTACACGGAGCACCACGGAGCACGATGAAATCAGGAAAGCCGGCTGCAGCGCAATCCCGGGTATTGATTGTAGAAGACCATCCGATAACCCGGGAAGGGCTTGCCTATCTGATCAATCGCCAGCCGGGCATGACGGTGTGCGGTCACGCCGAAGCTGCCCCCCAGGCGCTGGAGGTGTTAAAGTCCAGTAAACCCGATTTGGTCATCGTCGACCTTACGCTGCCAGGAAAAAGCGGCCTGGAATTGATCAAGGATATCAAAGCCCTTCACCCCGGCCTCCCGGTCTTTGTCATTTCCATGCACGAGGAGTCGCTTTATGCCGAGCGAGTCTTACGGGCGGGCGCTCGGGGGTATATTACCAAGGAGGCGGGGGGCGAGAAGGTGATTGAAGCCATCCGCCAGGTCTTGAGAGGGCACATTTATGTGAGCAACTCCGTGTCGGCACGCATCCTGGAGATTTTCACCCGGGGGCAAAGTGAGCGCAAACGGTCTTCAATTGAGCAGCTCAGCGATCGTGAATTTGAAATCTTTGAGCTGATCGGTACGGGTCTTTCTTCCCGGCGCATTGCCGACCGGCTGCACCTGAGTGCGAAGACGGTCGATACGCATCGTGCGAGCATAAAAAAGAAGCTGAACTTCAAAACGACTTCCGAGCTTATCTCCTACGCGGCCCGGTGGGCTGCCGGCCGCGGCAACAACGGGTGATGATGACCAATGCCCTTCGGCGTTAAAATTTTTCCCAACGCGGCTTGAAAACTGGTCCTCCGATCGACGGTTCTGCGGGCGAGATTCGCAGTCTCCGGGCGCAGCTCGAACGGTACCGGGCATTGGTTGAAAGCCAGACCGGCACACTCGAAAACCGCGCCTGCCGGCAGCGCGCCCTGACCGCCTTGCGGCAACGGGCGCTGCAAAGCCGGGACTTGGCGGCATTGTTGAATGACGGGGTCTCCAAGGTGGTCAGCCTGCTCAACGTGCCGTTCTGTGAAGTGCTGGAGTTACAGCCGGACGAACAATCGTTGCTCCTTCGGGCGGGCGCAGGCTGGCGAGAAGGCCTGGTGGGCCACGCCACGGTTACCGCCTGCAGGCGATCGCATGGCGGGTTGACCTTGGTTTCAGCCGGGCCGGTGCTCATTCAACACCCGATTAATGAGGGGCGCTTTCCCGGTTCCACCCTGTTGTCCGCGCACGGAATCATGAGTGGGGTCAGCGTGGTCATCCGGGGCCGCGGCAAACCGTACGGGGTCCTGGGCGCTTACGCGCAAACTTCGCGCGAATTTGCCGACGACGACGTGTTTTTTGTACAGGCAGTGGCGGACACCATCGCCGCCACCGTTCAGCGAACGGCGCTTGAGGAGGAGCTCCTCATCATCAGCGATCGTGAACGGCAGCGGATCGGCCAGGATCTGCACGACGGCCTCTGCCAGCAGCTTGCAGGGATTGAGTTTCGGCATGCGGTCCTCGTGCAGGAGCTCACCGATGATCCGCGTATTCAGGCAGAAGCCCTTAAACTCAGCGAGTTGCTCCGAGATGCCATGCAGCAGGCACGAATGCTCGCGCACGGCTGGTTGCCCGTGCGATCGGAGCCCCGGGGCCTCATGGCGGCCCTGGAGGCGCTGGCCGTGGCTTCTGAAAAGCTTTTCAACATCTCATGCCGTTGGGAATGCCCACGCCCCGTCTTCGTCGCCGACGCAACGGTAGCCACTCACCTATACCGAATCGCCCAGGAGGCCATCAGCAACGCCGTAAAGCACGGGCGGGCGAAAACGATCATTATCGCGCTCGTACAGGCCGGCCCGGACGTAACCCTGACCATCACCGACGATGGTTGCGGAATGGCCGGCAACCGGCCTGCCGTGAAGGGCATGGGGCTGCGGATCATGGATTATCGTGCGGAGGTCGTCGGCGGCTCCGTGCAGATCGGCGCCGCCCCGAACCGGGGGACCTTCGTCAGCTGCACGATCAAATGCCACAAACTGGGTGACCGGTAGCGGGTAACGCGTCACCCGTTACCCGTCACGAGGTTTCTGGCCTTCTTCCGCTTGTGGCAGTTGTGGCATTCAGCCGACAGGCGGCTCTCTTTAGGCTAGACTTTCACGGTGGCCGCTAAACGGGACAGTTATTTGGTGGAAACGCTTTGTACGCTGGTGGATCACGAGGTGCAGTTTGTGGTGGCCGGAGGGGTGGCTGCCGTCCTGCATGGGGTTGAGCGTATGACGCTCGATCTCGACGTGGCGGTGTCGCTTGATCGGGCGAACCTGGAGCGTTTCTTGACGGCTTTGCGCAAGCTGGAGCTCGAGCCGAGGGCGCCGGTGCCGGCCGAGTTCATCCTGCAGCCCGCACGGATTGACCAGCTGATTCGTGAAAAGAACGCCTTGGTGTTCACGTTTTGGAGCCCGCGAGAGCCTTATCGGCAAATCGACATGTTCCTTACCCGTGAGAACAGCTTTGATTACCTCGCGGCCGACGCCCAGGAGCTCTCAATTCATGGACGAACCATTCGCTTTGCATCGCGCCAGAAATTGATAGACATGAAGCGCCGGGTGCAGCCGCTCCGTCAAAAGGATCTGAGCGACATCCAGGCGTTGAAGAAAATGGAAGAAAAGGAGCAAAAGCGAGATGAAGGACGGCCTTGAATCTGAACATGCCGGATACCATTCAGCCGTTTGGGGCGACCTTCGCGCGGAGCACTTTGATGGCCATACCGAGTTCACCCGGATGAGCCAGGAGCAACGCCTGGCTTGGTTGTCGGAACTCGCCATGTTCATCCATTTGGTCCGTGAATGGCGGGCTGCACGAGACGGTAAAGGTGATCTCGCCGCCTGAGGCCGGAGACGGGGAATGGCAAAGCAGTGTCCGCGGTGCTCGTCGGAGGTCGAACGGTTCATCTGTCCCGTTTGCGGTCTGGACGTGCAGCTCCATGAAGAGTTGCGAGCGCTCCAGGCGGACGTCAGGCGCTTGATCTCGGCACTGGGTGTGCCACCGCCGTTGCCCGGTGTGCGCCCGCCAGGGCAAACCGGTGAACGGTCCACCGGCAGAATGGCCGATGGCCCGGCCCCGCCCGTGGTTAAGGACTCCGCTTCTTCAGCGCAGGGACGCGGTACACCGGAACCCGGGCATGCCCGCCGCGGTCTCAATGAAATTGCCGTCGGCCAACGATGGTTCCTGGCGCTCGGCGTCATCGTCATTCTGCTCGGCGCCGGTTTTTTCCTGAAGTACGCCTTCGACGAACAGTGGATCGGTCCGCCGGTCCAGGTTACGCTTGGTTTTGTGGGCGGGCTTTGCGGTTTGGGCTTGGGTCACTTCCTGCGGCGCCACCGGGCGGCAGGGCTCGACGGCGGCCTTGCCGCCCTGGGTCTCGGCTTGCTTTACCTCTCCGCTTACGCCGGTTCGCAGATTTACGATTTGTTGCCCGATTACCTGAGCCTGACCCTGGCTTTGATCATTGCGGCATTTGGCATCGTGCTGGCAAACGCCTGGGATTCCTTGTTCCTGGCGGCGCTGACTTTCCTCGGGGGATACCTGGCCCCGATGGTGCTGGTGGCGGAGAGGTTTGGGCACTGGTTGTTTTTTCTTTACGTTGCCGTGCTCAATGCGGCCTCCCAGATTCTGGCTTATCAGCGAAGGTGGCCGTTGCTCTATGCATTTGGCGCGTTGTGCTCCTGGATCTGCCTCGGGATCTGGGCCCTTAACCACGACCAGCGTGAACGGTTCGTGGAGACTTTCACCTTTACGCAGTTTCTCTTTTTTCTTTACAGCGTGGCTCCGTTTGCCCGCGCCCTGATGCGTGCGGATACCGAGAAGCCGCAGGGATTCTGGCTCAGCATGGTCAACGGCTTGTTGTGCATTTGGAACTCAGGTTACCTGCTCGATTTTCAGAAATTCCCGGTCACGATCGTCGCCGCC
>JAFAUY010000390.1 GCA_019243005.1 Verrucomicrobiota bacterium
GCTGGCGCTGACGTTGTTGCTCAACATCATTTTCTTTTAGGAACCTAACAAGTTAGACGGAGAATCTATGGGCTTCGACATTCGTCTGCCGATTGGTTATCTCTTCACCATCCTGGGAGTGCTGCTGGCCTTGTATGGCCTAATCACCAGTGGCGCCGCGTTTTATCAGCGCTCACTCGGGATTAACATCAATGTCAGCTGGGGAGTGGTGTTGCTGATCTTCGGCTTGATCATGGCTTACTTTGCCAAACGGGGACGGGCCCGCGTGCTGCGCGAGGTGCCGGACACCGCGCCTCAAGGCTCTGCACCAAAGCAGCGCTTGCATTGATTGAAATCAAAACACAAAGGTTGGAACGACTCGTACGGGCGGCGGATCAAGCGGATTATTATGCCCGGCGGGGGGCGATCCCTTTCAGCGATTCGATTCTGCAACCCGTGTTAATTCAGGTACCCAAACGTGGCGATCGAATACAAACATTTAGGAAAGCATGGGGTTCTGGTCAGCAACCTCTGCCTGGGCACCATGAACTTCGGCTGGCACACCGGCCCGGAAGAGAGCTTCAAGATCATGGACCGGGCCCTGGAGCTCGGGATCAACTTCTTCGACACCGCCGACGTCTACGGCCGGGGCGGCCAGCAGGGCGACACCGAGGAGATCCTGGGGCGCTGGTTTGCTCAGGGTGGTAGCCGCCGGGATGCGGTTATTCTGGCCACCAAGGTCTTCAACCCCGTCAGGCGTAAGGCCAACCTGCCTGAGCCTAACACGGACCGCCGGAGCCTTTCGGCTTACAAGATCCGCAAGCACTGCGAAGGCAGCTTGCAACGGCTCCAGACCGACCACATCGACCTTTACCAGATGCACCACGTGGACCGCGACTGCCCCTGGGACGAGACCTGGCAGGCCTTCGAGCAATTGGGTAACCAGGGCAAGGTGGTCTACGTGGGGTCCAGTAACTTTGCGGGATGGGACATCGCCACTGCCTGCCAGGAAGCTTCCAAACGCGGGTTGATGGGTCTGTCCAGCGAACAAAGCATCTACCATCTGAACAATCGCATGGTGGAACTGGAAGTTATCCCTGCCTGCCGGCACTACGGCTTGGGACTGATCCCGTGGAGCCCTTTAGGCGGCGGCCTTCTGGGCGGAGCCCTGGAGAAGCTGGAAAGCGGCCGGCGTGCCAGCGAAGAGGCCCTGAAGGAAATCAATCAAAACCGGCCCCGGCTCGAACAATTCGAAGCCTTGTGCAAAAAATTGGGCGAACCTCCCGCTGCCGTGGCGCTGGCTTGGCTTTTGCATAATCCCATCGTAACGGCGCCCATCATCGGCCCCCGGACCATCGAGCAACTGGAGTCCACGTTGCGCGCGACAGAGATCGCGCTGAATGAAGAGATGTTGAAAAGGCTCGACGAGATTTTTCCAGGCCCCGGCGGCGAAGCGCCCCAGGCGTACGCCTGGTAACCGACCGCGAGATGACGCCGGCAAAGAAGCAGCTTGCCCGGTCGATCGCGCTGGCCGGCATTTTTCTCCCGGCCTTGTTGGGGTGCGCGCAGCCAGGCCGCGTCACCACGGTCGGTTTCCCGAGCGCACCTCAGGACCGGTTTCCGGCCAGAGCCGGCACCTACGATATCCGTGAGGAAGTGGACGACTCGCCCGATTTTTACCACGGTAACTTCGAGCCGTACCGGGAAACGCCGGTGCCGGCCGAAGATAGTTTTCGATAACGGGCGTAGTGACGTTTCGACCTGCGAAAACGGAGCAACCTGGAACCGATGATGCCACGATCCAGAAGGGTGAAACGGCGGCGCGGGGCGTATCTGAACCGGTTCGCTGCGCTGAGCGTCGCGACCTGCATGGCGTTTAGCGGGTGCGCGCATCGCACAAACCGAGGCCCGGCCGCTGCGCAGACGCCGGCTTACCCGCCGATCTCGCCGGAGTCGGTCCAGATTCTCAACCGCCGTCCGCCGGTTGCCTACGACGAACTCGGCAAGGTGACCGTCCAGACAGAAAGTGCTCAACCCCGGGCACGGAGCATGGAAGAAGTGCGGGAAGTGGCCGCGCACGCCGGCGCCAATGCCGCGGTCCTCTTGGACGAGAGGACTTTTCGTCAGCGCAACAGCGTGACGCGACGAAGCATGGACATGCGCAGATTAGTTGCCCTGTTGATCCGCCGTAAAGACGTGGCGACGCCGCCGTTGGAGAACCCGAACCAGTTGCCGCCGGCACCTTCGCCCTCGCCGAGCCCTCGGAGCGAGCGGGGTGGGCCGCCGCCGCCGGCGCCCCAGGGAGCGCCGCCCGGGGCCACGGGCACCTAGAAGCAGCGGGTAACGCGTAACGGGTAGGACTCGGAGCCGTATCGTGAGTGCCGGAGGCTGGCGTCAAGTTCAGCCTTAATGCTCTCGCCGTGTGACCGTCTCAGGAGTTATCGGCTTGGGCTGCCGGGCGATAGCCCGTCCGTAAAATGGCGTCGTGCAGCGCGGGGACGTGCGTTTTTCGGGCGTCAAAGGTCACCCGGACCTCGGCCCGGTCAAGGTCGGCGACAGCACTCTCGACGCCGTTCAGATGGCGCAGAGCGACCTCGATCTTGGTCGCGCAATGCGGATCATTGAGCCCTTCAACGGCGATAACCGCATTTTCCAGAACGGGTTGGTCAGTGGCAATCTGTGCGTGGGGATCGGCGGGATCTTGCTGGGACATAAGTAATGTAATCTGGCGCTGCAAGAGATTCGAGAGAGGGTCGCATCACGATGAAGATTTCTCCACCACGGCGAGAACATCCCGGGCCTGCTTGCCCGTAGACGCATGCGTATCGAACCAGACCAGCCTGCCGTCCTTGAACAGGTAGGCTTGCCGCGCCGCTGCGACGCCCATGATGATGGGCACGCCGAAGGCGCCGGTCACCTTGCGGTCGGTGTCGGCAATCAACGGAAAAGGGAGGTGGTCCTTTTCTTGAAACCGTTTCTGGCTGGCGACCGAATCAAGGCTCACGCCGATCACCCGTAGGTCGTGGCGGATGAGGTCGGCGTAGGCGTCCCGGAGGCTGCAGGCCTGCGCGGTGCAACCGGGCGTCATCGCTTTCGGATAAAAGTAGACCAGCAGATAACCGTGGGCTCCCTCCTGGGAAAGTTCCAGCACCCGGTTGTCCTGGGTCGTCCCGGCAACGTCAGGAATAGGATCGCCCAGCTTCAACTTGGTGTCTGCGGCCATGGCCTTCATCAGCAGCAGACCGCACGCGGTGGTCACAACCGCTCCGACCAGAATTTTTTTCATGATACGAACGATTCGTTTCGGCGCCCGCGCCGGGCGCAACGCCGTCCGTCTCACATGTGCAGTAACCCGAGCAAGCCGATCACGATCAGGTAAATCGCGACGATAAAATTCAGCAGCCGGGGCACGATCAGGATCAAAATCCCGGCGATCAGGGAAACCAGGGGTGAGAGCGTAACGGCGATCAGAGCCACAAACGGGGAGAGCGCGATGGCGGTCATGGTGGAATGAATAAAGGTTGGTTTTAAGTCACAATGGACCGGTGACCGGGTCAAGCCGGAGCCTGCAGGATTGCTCGCCGCCGCTGCCTGGCCATCGCGTGGTTGCCATCCTGGCGGACGTTCGATAGGCAAGGTCCGTGCCTGCCCTTAATTACGCTTCAGCACCCGTTAAAACGCGGCTGCTCCTGGTTTACGGCCTGGGCGGCTTTGCCATGAACCTGACGAATCTGGTCATGTCGCAGTGGCTTTACGAGCGGTACGTCGTCGGGGGCGTACTCGCAGCTTCCACCTTTGCCGTCCTTCTTCTCGCCGGCCGCTTGACCGACGCTTTTTCCGATCCCCTCATTGCTTTTTGGACGGATAACCTGAGAACCCGGCACGGTCGCCGGCTTCCCTTTTTGCGCTGGGGGACCGGCCCGTTTGCCCTTGCGTGCGTGTTGCTCTGGACGCCGCCGTCAACGTTCGATCCCACCGGGCGCGCCCTCTACGGGTTCGTCGTGACGCAGCTGTATTTTCTCATGTACGGGCTGGTCATTACCCCTTACCTGGCGCTTCTACCCGAACTTTCGGCCGATCCGCGTGACCGCCTTAACCTGACCACCGCACAATCGACCGCAGCGCTGGCGGGAACCCTGGTTTTTGCCCTGACCGGCGCGATCTTGCAGGCCGGCGGTTACGGGGCGGTGGCGTCGATGCTGGCTGCTGCCGTGCTCATCTCATTTCTGCCTGCGGCCTTGACGCTGCAGGAATCCCGATTACGCACCGGTACGGCGCCCGCCGGTCTGAAGGAGTTTCCCCGGTGGCTAGGCGAGGGGCTCAGGAATACGGATTTCCATCCCCTCCTGGCCGCCACCTCCCTTTTCTGGTTCGGCCTGAACTTGATCCTGATGCTCGTCCCGCGCATGGTTCAGGAGCAGTTGCATGCACCCCCCGGCACCGTAACCTTGGTGATGCTGCCCTTTATCGGGGTGAGCCTCATCGGGTTTTTCGTCTGCAACGGGCTGGCCAAACGTTTCGGGCCGCACCGCTGCTTCACCGGTGCCTTGCTGTTGGCCGCTTTGGAATTTCCACTCTTTGGGGTGTGCGGTCCGCTTCTGCCCGGTCTGGCCAGCGCGCAAATCGTGGCCGCACTGGCTGCGCTGCCGGCGGCTGGGTTTGCCGTCCTCCCGTTTGCGCTGCTCGCGGAAGTTATCGACCGTGACGCCGAACGATCCGGCCACCATCGTGAGGCGCTTTATTTTGGCGTGCAGGCCATCTTCCAGAAGAGCGCCATCGGCTTGTCGGTCGTTGTCTTCGCGTGGATTCAGGCCAACCATTATGGCCTGGTTTTGGTAAGTTTGCTGGCCGGCGCGGCCTGCGGCCTCGCCGGCGGCATCTACGGCTGGACGAAGTCGCGTGGTGCCGGCGTCTAACCGCGATGCGAGGCGCGCCGGGCAGCTCGGCGCGCGGCCACGCCGGGCCGTGGATGCAGATCGATTTCGCAGCCTGCTGAAGACTGATCTTGATTGGTGCCGGAACCGTGATTCAATGTCGGGCGGGCGCTGGGTAGTTGGCGCGCCAAGGTGACGCCCATTTAACCAATCCCGATCCCCTGAAGGGGAGGGATGTCCGCGCCGACGAAGCTTTTACGACCAATTAGCGATGTACGGTGTCATGGACGGCCGAATCCGACCTCGAAGAATTGTCAAGTATTCAACCCGGACCAGACGGCTGCCCCGGTGGGCAGGCATCATACGCCTAAGTTTCCTCTTAGCGGTCCCCTGGATGTGCTGGGCCGCAGAGGACGATTGGCGGGAAGTGAGCCGAACGGCCAACCTGGCCGTCTCGGTCCGTGATCGCGGCGGTAATCCGATCAAGGAGCTCCGGGCGGTGGGGGTAATCGATGCGCCAACCTGGGTGGTAAAAAACGTCCTCGATGACGTCGACAGCTACCCCCGGTTCATGCCGTACACTGCCGAGGCCAAGCTCCTGAACAGGGATACCGCCCGGCGCACCGCCCTCGTCTACATGAAGCTTAATCCGCCGCTGGTCGGACCCCGGGACGTCACGATTCGCATTCAGGAGCAGGTATCCAAGGGGCCCGACGGCAGTATGACGTACAATTCTCACTGGGAAGCGGACAACGCTTCCGGGCCGGCCGTTCAGGCGGGTGTGGCGCGGATGAGTCTGGACGAAGGTTCCTGGACGCTTGAGCCGGCGGCGGATGGTAAATCCACCCGAGCGGTCTATTCATTGTTAACGGACGCCGGCGGCAACCTGCCCCCGTTCGTCGTTAACATGGCAAACAAGCGCAGCGTGGCCGACTTGTTCGAGGCGGTCCGTAAACAGGCCCAGAACGGCAAGTACCGCCAGGGCCAGCCGGCCGCCAGTGCCAGCTTGTAGTCACACGGCGCCACAGCGAGACACGGCGACCACGGCGAATCCACAGATAAAAAGATCATCCGCAGAACACGCAGACAACGCAGAATCCAAGGATTAAAGAGATCCACCGATTGCGCAGATTACACCGATTCAGAGGACACCTCACGACGGCCTCGGTCCCTCTTCATTTTCGGCATTTTTCCGCTGGTGGCATCGGTGGCATTCCACCCGTCACTCGCTACGGCGGAGGCGGTAGACGGTTCCGCTGTCATCATCGGAGATGTAGAGCGCCCCGTCCTTGCCCGGCTTAACGTCGACCGGCCGTCCCCAGACGGTCTGGGTGGCGTCGTCCAGCCACCCGCTTACCAGGTCAACCTGCAACCCCGGCCGGCCGTCGTGGGTCCAGGGAAAGTAGGCGACCTTGTAACCGGTCTTTCGGGTCCGGTCCCATGAGCCGTGATAGGCGGTCACCAACCCGTGCCGGATCGGCTCGGGAACATTGCTTGACTGCAGAAAGGCCATCCCGAGCGGGGCGGAATGCGCCTGGATACCTTTATCCACCCGCGTGAAGGCCGACTCGGGAAAACGACGCCAGTCAGGATTGTTTTCGTAATCCGGATCAAAGGGCATGTTGTCGAACCCGGAAGGGGTGTCGGGATCGGGATTTGCAAAAGGCCAACCGTAATCGGCCCCATCTTTGACGTGGATCAGCTCGTCTGGCGGATGATCATCGATATAGGAGCTCAGGCGTTTACCGAAATCATCGCCGTCACCCCGCCGCCAGGGC
>JAFAUY010000026.1 GCA_019243005.1 Verrucomicrobiota bacterium
AATTTTGTAGTAAAACATGTTGAAGCGACATCAATTAAGGGGTTAACACTCGTTTGGAGGGAGAAGAATGAGTACTCGGCTCAGATTTAAGCCGATAAGTCCGACGGTCCTGGGGGCGGTGCTTTGTTGCATGACCGCTGCCTATGCGCAGGACGCCAACACCGCGAGCAACGCACAGAATACGAACGCGGCAGGAGCTGCTAAGGGAGGCGGTTCCGCGGCCGATGAGCATCCGGATTTGGTGGAAATCGACCCGTTCGGCGGCGTCAGCATCTGGGGACAGGTGCTGCGTGGTCTGGACACCAAGTTGGTGGATGGCGGCGTAGCCGGCGTCCGCATCGCCGTCAATCCGAGTAAGTGGCTTGGCTTGGAGCTGTTCGGCGCCTACGATTGGGCGAACGTGGAATTTAAGACCCCGAGCGGGCCCGGGCTGCCCACTTACAGCTTTGGGAACCGCATTTACCAATGGGGTTTCAATCCGATTTTCAACCTGAGGCCCAGAGGCTCTCGCGTGCAGCCGTATTTAACGGTAGGCGTGGGAGGCGAACAGTTTACGCCCACCAGCACGGCGAAGAGGATTGCTCGTCAACCTGCGACCGATGCCCGGTTTCATTCGGCCAATTTGAACGACAATCTTCAGGTTGCGCTCAACTACGGCGGCGGCGTGAAATTTCACCTGAGCGATCATTTCGGGCTGCGCTTCGATGCGCGCGGATTCTGGTCGCGGAACCCCACCTTCAATTTGCCGAACTATCCAACGGGCGGCATTTACATTCCGGCAAGGGACAAACTCAACGGCCTGGAGGCCACCGCGGGTCTGGTGTTCTATTTAGGCCAGAAGAAGTGCCCGCCGATGCCGCCTGCGCCCCCACCGCCTGCACCGCTGCCGCAACCGACTCTTACGGGCGCCGAGGGGCAGACGATTTGCCAGGGCAAACCGGTTAATCTGCACGCCAACATTACCGCCCCAGGAGATCACAAGCTGAGTTACGCCTGGAAGCTGAATGGCCAAACTTCCGGCAGCGACAGTCCGGACTTTACCTTCACGCCGAACAACACAGGCAGTTTCCAAGTGGAAGTCACGGTTACCGACACCACGCCTCCGCCGCCCGCGCCGACGCGTCCGAAGGACATTCCGGAACGTTGCTGGGTGCAGCCGCCGGCGCCGCAGCCGCCCGCTCCTGTGACGGCAACGACCAGCATTACGGTGTCTGAATCGGCGCCCACGGTCACCAACGCCTCGGCAGACCCGAATACGTTGGTTGCCGCTGTCAACCAAGGCGCGCACACTTCCAAGCTTTCCGCCACCGCTACGGCAGGGCCGTGCAGCACGAACCTGACCTATAAGTGGTCGGTAAACGAGGGCAGCCTGACCGGCGAGACAACGGCCAACCCAACCTTCGATGTTTCCACGTTGACCTTCGAAGGCGCTCAGGCCCAGACCAAGACCATCACGGCCACCGTCACGGTGACGGATGAGAACGGAAAGACGGCCTCCGGAACGACGACCATCACCGTTAACTACACGCCGCCGTTTGTGCGGCTGGGCGACGTAGTATTCGCGAAGAACAACGCCCGCGTGAACAACTGCGGCAAGCGCATCCTGATCGATGAGGCTGCTCCCAGGTTGTCGGGCGGAGACTACAACATCATCATCGTTGGACATCGCGATAACGACGAGAAGGAGACCGCGCCGGCGCCGGTAGCACGAGGACGCAGACGCGGCCGCCGCGAGCCTCCGATGCCGCTCGACGAACTACGAGCTCTTAACGCTGCCGCTGTTCTGAGCGGCGGAACGGGCACTTGCGGCAAGGTGGATCCGTCCCGCGTCAAGATCGATTGGGTAGGAACCGAGCAAACATCGGATCCGAACCCGAGTCTGTGCGGAACATCCAACGTCCCGGCTCAGAAGGAGCGCAAGGGTTCCGCTACCACGGAAGCCGACAAGAATCGTCGCGTGGAAGTCTATCTCGTGCCGGCAGGCAGCCAGACCATGCCTCCGGCGGTAAAGAATGCGAGACCGCTTCCGGAAGACGAGATGAAGACGATCGGCTGCCCGAAGTAACACGAACCGGGTAGTCAAGCGAAAGGGCCGGACGGTTCGCCGTCCGGCCTTTTTTGCGTTCGGTCACGGCGGTTAACCCTTTCGTAAGGCAAAGAAGCCACAGCGTTTAGACCTTTCAAGGCCATCCGGACCAAACAGCGGCATGTTCTTCTGCTTTGGCCGATAAGGCAAGAAAGGCTTTCGTGTCCCTGATACCTCGTTTTCTCCAGCGGCAATGGACAGATCTCAATTTGCGCAAGAAGGGCGCCATTGTACTCTTACTGCCGCTGCTTGCCCTGCTCGCGAACACGGCAGCTACCCGGATCCTGCTGAATTCTGAGCGCGACGCCGATTTCTGGGTAAAACACACACTCGAGGTGCGGGTGTGCCTTCAATCCATCGTGCTCGTTACGACG
>JAFAUY010000166.1 GCA_019243005.1 Verrucomicrobiota bacterium
ATCTACAAGGGCCTGATGACGTCGCACTCGCTGGAGAAATTCTATCGCGACCTCGGCAACCCCGACTATGAAACGGCCATCTGCCTTTACCACGAGCGCTACAGCACCAACACCTTCCCGACCTGGCCGCTGAGCCAGCCGTTTCGCACGCTGGCCCACAACGGGGAGATCAATACCATTCGCGGCAATCGGAACTGGATGCGGGCCAGAGAAGCTGAGTTGCAGGCCGGCTTCTGGGGCGACGACATCGACCTGCTTAAACCGATCATCCAGGCCGGCGGCTCCGATTCGGCCAGCGTTGATAACGCCCTTGAAGTGTTGACGATGTCCGGCCGCGATTTGCTGCACGCGATGACGCTGCTGGTTCCGCCGGCGTGGCGCACGGACGAGACGATGACGCCGGAGCTAAAGGCGTTTTACGAATACCACCGCTCGTTTAACGAGCCGTGGGATGGTCCGGCCAGCCTGGTCTTCAGCAACGGCGTGCTCGCCGCGGCGTGCCTCGACCGCAACGGGCTCCGTCCGGCCAGATATAAACTCACCGAGGACGGCATTTTCAGTCTGGGATCGGAAGTCGGCGGCACCGAACTCGATGAGGCCAAGGTGATTGAAAAGGGCCGGCTGGCCCCCGGCGAAATGATCGCGGTGGACACGCGCGCAGGCAAACTCCTGCGCGACGCGGAGATCAAGCAACGCCTCTCGACGCAGCGGCCGTACCGGCAATGGGTTGACCAGCACCTGTTGAGGCTGCAGAAACTGGCGGGTCCTGAGCTGCCGGAACCGTCCGGTGACGTGGACGTACTCGGCCTTGCGCAGCGGCAGATCAGTTTCGGCTACAGCAGCGAGGAACTCGACATGGTCCTGAAACCGATGATCAAGGACGGTCAGGAGCCGGTCGGGTCCATGGGCGACGATACGCCCCTGGCGGTGCTCTCGCTGCAACCGCGCCTGCTCTACACCTATTTCAAACAGCTTTTCGCGCAGGTAACCAACCCGCCGATCGATCCGCTCCGGGAGAAGCTGGTGATGTCGTTGGCGACCATTCTGGGCTGGCGCCGCAACCTCCTGGCGGAATCACCGGAACACGCCAAGCTCGTCCACTCGGCGTCGCCGGTGCTGCTTCCGCACGAACTGGACGCGTTGCGCCGGATCCCCGGCCCGGACCACCAGGCGCGTACGCTTTCGCTCCTCTGGCCGGTCGCCGAAGGGCCCGAAGGCCTGGAAAAAGCCGTGAGCCGTCTCTGCGCGGAGGCCGAGAAGGCGGTAGACGATACGATGCGGCTGGTGGTGCTGTCGGACGAAGGCGTGGACCACGAACGGGCGGCTATCCCGATGCTGCTGGCCGTCGGCGCCGTGCACCACCACCTGACGCGCGCCGGCAAACGCATGCGCTGCAGCTTGATCGCCGAGACCGACGAAGCGCGCGACGTCCACCAGGTCGCCTGCTTGATCAGTTACGGCGCGAGCGCCGTTTGCCCCACCCTCGCCTACGAGACCATCCGCGAGTTGATCGAAAAAGATGACAAGCTCGCCGTCTCTTACGAAAACGGGGTTCGCAATTACAAGGCGGCGCTCGAAAAAGGGTTGCTGAAGATCATGTCCAAAATGGGCATTTCGGTCATCGACAGCTACCGCGGCGCCGAAATCTTCGAGGCCATCGGGATCGGTTCCGAACTGATCGAACAATGCTTCGCCGGCACCCCGTCCAAAATCGAGGGGATCGGCTTTTATGAAATCGCGCAGGAAGTCTTGGCGCGACACGAGCAGGCATTCGCAAACGCCGTCCCGGGCGAAGTAAAGGTCCCCAGCCTGGCCGATCCCGGCTACTACCGGTTCCGGCGCCAGGGCGAGCTGCACGCGATCACCCCGCCGGTGATCAAGAACTTCCACAGCTTCGTCAAGACGAATAAGCCGGAGGAGTACAAGGCCTACGTCGAAGCGGTGAAGGCCGTTCGCCCGACTTCCCTCCGCGACCTGTTTGAAATCGACCGCGCCGGGCGGACGCCCATTCCGCTCGAGCAAGTGGAACCGATCGAAGAAATCCGGCGCCGGTTCACCACGGCCGGCATGTCCCTGGGCGCACTCAGCCCGGAAGCCCACGAGTGCCTGGCCATCGCGATGAACCAGATCGGGGGCAAGTCCAACTCCGGCGAAGGCGGCGAAGACCCGGAACGTTTTCACCGCCGGCGCAACGGGGACTGGCCCAACAGCGCGATCAAACAGGTGGCCCAAGGCCGTTTCGGGGTGACCGCGGCCTACCTGGCGACCGCCAAAGAAATCGAAATCAAGATGGCTCAGGGCGCCAAGCCGGGCGAAGGCGGCCAACTGCCCGGACATAAGGTAACGGAGTTGATCGCCCGCTTAAGAAAAAGTACGCCCGGCGTGACCCTGATCTCACCGCCGCCTCACCACGACATCTACAGCATCGAGGACCTCGCCCAGTTGATCTACGACCTTAAACAGGTGAACCCGCGCGCCAAGGTATGCGTGAAGCTCGTGGCGGAAGCCGGGGTCGGCACCATCGCCGCGGGCGTGGCGAAAGCCCACGCGGACATCATCCTGATCAGCGGTCACGAAGGGGGCACCGGCGCTTCGCCGCTCAGCTCGATCAAAAACGCCGGCAGCGCCTGGGAATTGGGCGTGGCGGAAACGCACCAGGTCCTTATGCTGAACGGGCTCCGCAACCGGGTCGTGCTGCGCGCCGACGGCGGCATGAAGACCGGGTTGGATATCGTCTACGCCGCCCTGCTCGGCGCCGAGGAGTTCAATTTCGGCACCATCGCTCTGATTGCGGCCGGGTGCGTTTACGTCCGGCAATGCCACCTGAACACCTGCCCGGTCGGCGTGGCGACGCAGGACGAACGGCTCCGGGCCAAGTTTAAAGGTAAACCGGAATACATCGTCAACTTCTTTAACGGCGTGGCGCAGGAGGTGCGCCAGATGATGGCGGAACTGGGCGCGGCGACCTTCAACGACTTGGTCGGCCGGGTGGAATGGCTGCGCCAGCGCCCGGTTCCCGGTCACCCCAAAGCAAACAAGCTGAACCTCAGCCGCCTGCTGGCAAACGTCTCTCGCGGCGACGATTTACAGCCGCGGTACAACACCTGGGACCGTAACGATCCGCCGGGCGGCCGCCGGCTGGACGATTCCATCCTTCAGGACGCGCGCGAGGCGGTCAATGACCAACTGCCCCTCTCCCTGTCTTACCGGGTGAAAAACACCAATCGCGCCGTCGGCACCAAACTCTCCGGCGAGATCGCCTACCTTTGGGGCGAGCAAGGCCTGGGTGAAGGCACGATCGAGTTAAACCTGCAGGGAAGCGCGGGTCAAAGCCTGGGAGCATTTCTCAGTCCCGGGGTGAAAATCGCCCTCGTCGGCGAAGCCAACGATTACGTCGGTAAAGGCATGAGCGGCGGTGAAATCAGCATCCGGCCGGCGGCGAACCATCGCTTCGTCGCTCACGAAAATTCGATCATCGGCAATACCTGCCTCTACGGCGCGACCGGAGGCCGGTTTTTCGCCGCGGGCCGAGCCGGCGAACGCTTCGCGGTGCGCAACTCCGGCGCCGTTGCCGTGATCGAAGGTACCGGCGACCACTGCTGCGAATACATGACGGGCGGCAAAGTGGTTGTGCTCGGCCGCACCGGCAAGAATTTCGGTGCGGGCATGACGGGCGGTACGGCGTTCGTGCTGGACCTGGACGACGCGTTCGGCCGCAACCTGAATCGCGAACTCGTGGTGGCTGAACGGCTCACGGAGGAAGCGGACATCGTGCTGCTCAAAGGGCTGATCTACACGCACCTGGAGAAAACCGAAAGCCAGCGCGCCCGGGACATCCTCGCCGAGTGGAACAACTTCCAGCCGAACTTCTGGAAGATCCGGCCAACCCAGCCCGTGGCCAAGGCGCCGGCCGTATCGCTCGCACCCGCTCAGGAAGTCCTCACAACCAAGAATTGACTTATGGAGAAAGCCCTTCAGCTTGCGTTGTTCCTGGAAAACAAACCCGGAACGTTGGCGGCCGTCTGCGACGCGCTTGCGGCGGAAAATATCAACATTTATGCGCTGACCATTTCAGACACGGTAGATCATTCGGTGGTTCGCATGGTGGTCAGCGATCCGCACAAGGCGTTGTCGATTTTTGAAGACCACGGCACCCTGGTGGTCGAAAGCGACGTTATCCTGATCGAGCACGACAACAAACCGGGATCACTTTCCCGTGTGGCCAAGCAACTGGCCGCCAGCGACGTGAACATCGAGTACGCCTACCTGGCCAGCGGGCCCCATTGCGACATCGGGACGCTGGTCCTGCGGGTGAACGACATTAACAAGGCATTGGACGTTCTCTCAACGGAAGAATCCCGGGTCGGTCCTTGACCCGCTTCCATCCATACCATGGAAACGACGATTGCCGTCGAACAGACCGAGCCCGAGGTCCGGCTTCGGAAGTTCACGATCGCCGAGTACTACAAGATGGCGGAGGCAGGGATCCTTGCCTGGAAAGAACGGGTCGAACTTCTCGACGGTCACATTTTGCAGATGACTCCGATCGGCGACCGGCACGAGAACATCCTGGATACGTTAATCGGAATTTTCGGTGATCAGCGGAAAAGCCGGTACGCTATACGGGCGAACGGTCCCATCAGGATCCCGGATTTCAGTGAGCCGCAGCCGGACCTCACCCTTTACCGGCGTGGGGTGCGAACGCACCCCACCCCCAAAGACATCCACTTGGTGATCGAAGTTTCCGAGACGACGCTACGGTACGATTCCGGGAGGAAAAAAACCGTGTACGAACGCGGCGGCATCCGTGAGTACTGGATTATCGACGTTAAACAGAAGACGATAATCGTCCACCGGCTGGAAGACGACCGTTACCGCGTTACCACCCATAAGGGGGAAGCCATTTCTCCGCACGATTTCCCCGACGTCGCCGTCAATCTCAACAACCTTTTCTGACGTTGTATGGCGGCGTTTTTC
>JAFAUY010000199.1 GCA_019243005.1 Verrucomicrobiota bacterium
GACCGAACAACTCATAACAGACGGCTATGTCCTGGTACCCTTTGCCGCTGAGATCGCCGTAGCCGAGCCCGACCGGCATGCGTATGCCGCTCGCGACCAGATGCCGCCTCCACTCGACCCCGTTCTCATACCAGTTAATCTCGCCCATCGCCAAGCCGAAGCCGATCAGGTCGGGCTTACCATCTCCATTGAGATCAAGAGACTCCAGCCAATAGCCGTCTCGAAGTTGATCCATTACAAGGTGGGCGCTAAATCGGGGGACCGCGCAAGTCCACCGTGATTTAGGCGTAGCAGATGCACCCGATTTCATACGCTCACAGGCAGGGGTAACGTTACTCTCTTTCCCGATTCAAACGACTCAACCGCGGCCCAGGCCAGTTGCAGGGCGCGTCGCCCGGCCCGGGCATGCACCGGCGGTTGGTCGCCGCGTTTAAACGCATCGAGCACCGCGTGGAGATGCACATCGAAGGTGCGGTGAAATTCCCGATCAAAGTCATTGAAATAACCTGCCTGCCAAACCTCGCTGGTCTCTTCACCGGCCTTTTGAAAGGTAAAACGTCTGACCGTGTCATCGACCACGAGCCGGCCTTTGGTTCCGTTGATCTCCAGGTGGTGCGTGTCCTGGTAGGCATAGGACGAATCGTAAGTGCCCGTCATGCTTCCGGCCGCGCCGCTTGCATAGCGTAACGCCAGGACCACGGTGCGATAGCCGCCCCCGGTCAGGTCCGCCATCTCGGCCATGACCGAGCGAATCGGACCGCACAGATGCTCCAGTTGATCGAAGCCGTGGCATTGGGTTTCGATCAAATTGGCATGCGGGTGCGGGCTCACGTTGGCTTCGCCGCCGAACCGCCAAATGGCGTGAGTAATCTCACCCAGCCGGCCGTCTTCTATGGCTTGGCGAGCAAGGCGCAGGGGTTTCGCATACCGATGGTTGAAGTTAATGGCAAAGAACAAACCGCGCCTTTCCGCTTCGGCCAGCAATCGGTCTGCCTCTTCAAGGTCGAACACGAGCGGCTTTTCTACCAGCAGCGGATACCCCGCCTGGATCACTTCCAGGGTGGCTCCGAAGTGTTCCAGATTCGGCAGCGACAGGCTGACGAAATCGGGCCGCTCCCGGTCGAGCATTTCCGTGACGTTCGTATAGGCGCGGAGGCCGAACTCGGCCGCACGCGCCTGCGTTTTCTCCAGGGTACGCCCGGCCACGGCGCACAGAGCCACGTCTTCCCGCTGTGAGAAAACGCGGGCGTGCTGGCGGCCCCACTGGCCGGCTCCCACCAGGCACACTTTCAGTTTCGGGCTGGCGGCGCTCATTGCCTACAGGCTTTCTATTTCTGCAATCTCTTCCGGAGTGAGCCGCCAATCACCTGCCCCCATGACCCCTTCGACCTGGGCGGCGTTGCGAGCACCGACGATGGCTCCCGTCACGACCGGCAACCGTAACGTCCAGGCCACCGCAGCCTGTCCCGGCGTGCATCCGTGCCGCTCGGCCACGGCGCGCAGGCGCTCAGCCAAGGCCAGGTTTTGGGAAAGCTTCGGCTCCTTGAACTCCGCGTTGTTGCGCCGCCAGTCGCCTTGCGGCAGCTTGGCCACGCGCTCCTTGGTCATCGCGCCCGTCAACAGCCCTGAGCCCATGGGCGAATAGACGATGACGCCGGCATGGTTGGCCTCGCACCAGGGCAGTTGGTTAGCCTCCACCTCGCGGTTGAGCAATGAGTAAGGCGGTTGGAGGCTGGTGACCGGCGCGATGGCGTGGACGTGCTCCAATTCCTCCTTGCTGAAGTTGGATGCCCCGAACCAGCGCACTTTGCCTTCTTTTTGCAACGCGGCGAGCGTGCGCCAGCCTTCCTCGGTCTCGGCCAGATCGTCCGCCGGCCAGTGGACCTGGTAAAGGTCGATGGCCTCGACCTTAAGCCGGCGCAGGCTCTCCTCGCACTCGCGACGGACCGATGGTTCCCTCAATGAGTAGTCGACCTTACCTTGAGCGTTCCAGACCATGCCGCATTTGGTAAACACGTAGGGTCGTGAGCCGCTCCAATCCGCCAGGGCGCGCGCCACGACCTCTTCCGAGTGGCCCAGGCCGTAGGCAGGGGCCGTATCGATCCAGTTCACGCCGAGTTCCAGCGCGCGATGAAGGGCGGCGACCGAGTCCTGGTCTTCCTGCGGACCCCAGCCAAACTGCCAGGGACCACCGAGCGCCCAAGCGCCGAAGCCGATCGCGGTGATGTGAAGGTCCGAGTTGCCGAGCGCGCGTGTGTTCATGAAATTTAGGGGGGAGCGGATCAGTTGAAAGCTACTTCCCGGGTTGCGGTGTTGAAAGCTATTTTCCTTAATGACTCGACGGGTAAGGTTATGACGACTGCGATCGATGCTGAGTTGGTTGGAGAGAAACGGCCCGTTGCCGTCGTGGGCACGGGCCTGGTCGGTGCCGGTTGGGCCATCGTTTTTGCCAGGGCCGGCCACCCGGTTCGCTTGTTCGATTCCGCGCCTGGCGCGATCGCAAACTGATGACGTTCGCTTCGCTGAAACAGAAACTAGTTTGAAAGACCAGTCCAGGATGCCTGGAGCAACCCGATCCCATAAAACCAGGGAGGAGCCTTTCCGCCTCGACGGAATGACGGCGGTCATCACCGGCGCTTTCCGAGGTATTGGCGAGGGGTGGGCAAAGTGGTTCGCACGCCAGGGAGCACACGTCGTCCTGGGCGCGCGCGCCGCGTCCGTGCTGGTCGGTTTGCAAGCGGCGATCCAGGCCGGCGGCGAATCCGCCAGGAGCTGTCGAGTTAGGGCGGCCCGGTTCGATCGTCATGACTTCATCTCAAGCCGGATACCTCGGGCTGCCGAAACGGGTGGTCTCGAGATCGGATAAAACGGCCCAGGTTGCAATCCGGGTGCGGCGACGGCAAGGCAGAGCCGGATGATGGCAAAGGAGCAAGGGCATGGTAGCGCGGGCAAAGCCGCACAGCGGCTTTCGGTGATCGTTCCGGCCCTGAACGAAAGCGTTCAGCTGCCCGGGCTGATCGAGCGGTTGCGAATGGAGGCGCCCGGCGTGGAAATCATCGTCGCCGACGGCGGCAGCCGGGACGCGACCTGCGCTGTGGCGGAAAGGCTTGCCGATGGGGTAATCAAAACGGACGCGGGCCGCGCCCGGCAACAGAACGCGGGCGCCCGGCGCGCAACGCGCGGCATCCTCTGGTTCTTGCACGCCGATTGTTTGCCGCCCGGCGGGCCCGCCGAAGCCATTGCCGCGTGCATCGACGCGGGGGCCGTCGGCGGCTGCTTTCAATTACAGCTGCCGGGGGACGATGCCATCCTGCGCATCAGCGATCAGTTGGGCAACCTTGCCGTTGACCTCGCCGGGGTCGCCTACGGCGATCACGGCATTTTCTGTACCCGTGATGCTTTTGAACGCGCCGGCGGCTTTCCGGCCCAGGACCTCTTTGAGGACGCCGATTTCTATCGTGCCCTCCGGCGGATCGGACCCGTCCGGCAGCTTCGCGCCAAACTTCAGGCCAGCAGCCGCCGGTACCGCCGGTACGGTCCGGTACGGACCACGGCGGCATTCCTGCTGTTGACGGGGCTTTATGCGCTGAACCTGCCGCGCCCCGCACTGGCCCGGCTGTACCGGCGTTTTTTCACGGCCGGCTGAAATGAGCCGACGCTGGCAGCGGGGCTTCCCGGACCACGGTGCTGGGTGCCGGCGCGGGTACGGCTCCATGCCCCTCGCGCCAAAGGTCCGGCAGCCAGACCGCCAGGATCAGGACAACGGCCAGCGCGCAAAATGCGTGACCCCACCTGACCGGCCGGCCCGCGTTCAACCGTGCGGCCTCGGCGCGTCGGTTGAAGACCTTAACCGACCGGTTTGCAGCGCGCCTATCGCGCCGGTATTCCCATTGCCACCGCACCTCCCAGATGACGGCCGCGGCGGCGGCAACGAGAAAAGGACCGGCGATGCTGGAAAAGATCACGATGGTGAAAACCTCGCCCCACGAGGAATCAACGAATTCCGGGCCGACCGGCAACGCATAAAGATCGAGTTCGTTGCTAATCAAGGCCACGGCACCGTAGCCGAGCAACGCCAAAAACAGGAGCAAGGGCCCGAAGAAACTAGCGACGACCAGGACGCGGAGCCACTCGGGCCACCCGAATGGGCCGAGATGATAAGAACGCCGCATACGCGTCAGGAAGTTCCCATCGGAGGCAAACGCTTCAATGGAACTAAAGTAGTACACCCACTCTCAGGATGGTTGAGCCGCTCTTTGCCCCAGAGGGGTCGCCGGAAAGTAGCCCGGACCTTCGGGATCAAGGCAACTCCGGAACAACCCGGGTCAAAATTGCCGTTACGCCGGTAAGTCCTTACCGGTGGTCGTCAATGTCAGCTTCCCGTGTTTGACGCCCCGGGCGCCGATCAAGTGGTCGGCCACCTCCCTTACCGCGGAAGCTTTTCCGCGAACAACGAGCACCTCGAGACAATGGTCGTGATCGAGGTGCACGTGCAAGGTTGAGATAATCGTCTCCAGATGCCGGTGCTGCAGGTCCGTCAGCGTTTCCTGAACGTGGGAACGGTGATGGTCGTAGACAAGCGTGATCGTTCCGACCATGGGGCTGTCTTCCACCTCCTGGTGGTACGCGACGAGTTGATCACGGATCATGTCGCTCAAAGCCAGTGACCGGTTTCGATACCCTTTTTTACGGACCATGCGGTCCAGTTCCTTAAGCAGCGATTTACTCAGAGAAACGCCGAAACGCGCCACCTGGTCCTTATGCATGATGGCACCATGACGCGCGGAGCAAGGGATCGTCAACCGACCTCCCGTTGAAGTCAGCGGGTCATTTGATCAGATTTTCTTCGCCCGGTTTTCTCCAGACGTGCCATGATTCCCGGCGGAAGAATCGGCGGAGGCTGGCCGGTCTGCGTAGCATGGAAATACGGAAGGCAACGAATTTATGTTGACGCGGAAGCGGGGAAGTTAATCACGAGGCGATCTTCAAGCGCGGAGGCTGGGTAGGCCAGTCATACCGGACCTCGTGCTGGCCGGCCGCGAGTTCCTTTTGGACTTTGATGATGGTAGGTTTTCTCGGAAGCTAGTCGGTATAGGTTCCGGTTTGCGATCAACGTATTTTCAGATTACGCAGTTTGCGCCAAATGAAAATTACTGATTCGCCCCTCCCGAGCAGCATCGCGATTGTGGCCGAAACCGGCGTCATTCCCCAAGCCACGGCCCATTACCGGAAACGCCTTTCGGACCTGCGGGGACTTTTCCTGGATCCGGCCGCGTTGGAACAGCGCATCCGGGACGAAAACGATCCCGTCTGCTACGAGAACTACGCTTTTAACAACGGCAAGACGGAGGGCGACATCTTTTTCGGCACGACGATCATTTACCCCGGCAAAGTGGGCCTGGAATACCACCTGACTCGCGGTCATTACCATCGCAAACGCGACCACGCGGAAACTTACCAGGCGCTTTCAGGCCGCGGCCTGGTCCTGTTCGAACGCGAGGACGGTACTACCTGTACAGCCGAACTGGTGCCCGGCAAGGTCACTTATATCCCGCCGTTCTGGGCTCATCGCTCGGTCAACACGGGTAAGGTGCCCTTGGTTTTTCTTTGGACCTGCCCGGTGGAGGCGGGCCATGACTACGAAGCCCTGCGCGGACGCGGGATGCGCCAGGTGGTGGTTGAGCGTGATGGCTGCCCATGCATCGAGAATCGCCCTTGAGGCGCGACCTGCCAGGTAAAACCGCCCCGGCAAAAGCGCAAGCGGCGGTAAATACCCTGGCTTTTCCGAATTCAGAGAAACCGAAAGGACGTTTGAAAAAGGAAAACCGTCGGTTGCGTGTGGGTGTACTGGGGGCCGGCCTTATCGCCCAAGCCGCACACCTGGACGCTTGCAAAAAGGCCAGGAACGTCGAGCTCTATGCCCTCTGTGACTCCGCCGCTGACCTGGTCGCCAAAGTTGCCTTGATCTTCGAGCCGACGAGGACCTACACCGACGCCGATACGCTCCTGGCTGATGACAAACTCGAGGCCGTGATCATCGCCGTTGCCGACCAGTTCCATGTACCCATGGCCGTGCGGGCACTCGAAGCGGGCAAACACGTCCTTGTGGAAAAACCCATGGGCGTCAACGTCGCCGAGTGCGAACGGTTGCGTGAGGTGGCCCGGACGAAGCCCGGTCTGCACGTCCAGGTGGGCACCATGCGCCGTTTTGATCCCGGCATTGCCTTCGCGCACGACTTTATCCGTAATCAGCTCGGAGAACTCCTGGCACTCAAAGCCTGGTACTGCGATTCAGTCTACCGCTATCAGGAGACCGATAACCTTCACCCGCTCATTTTTTCCAGCTCGCACGCTAAGCGTCCCCCGGGAGACCCGAAAGCCGACAAGTTCTCGTACTACTTACTTGGGCACGGCAGTCACCTGGTTGATACCGCCCGGTTTTTGGGGGGCGACCTGCTGGCGGTCAGGGCCGTCTATCGAGAAAAGTTTGGCGCCCATAGCTGGTTTGTGTCGGTGGAGTTTGCCAGTGGCGCGGTGGGCCACCTGGACCTGACTTTGCCGGTCCGGATGGAATGGCACGAAGGCTTCCAGATTTACGGTGAGCACGGCAGCATCGTTTCACGGAGTTTCAACCCCTGGTACTTCAAAACCAGCGAGGTCGACTGCTTTTCGACGCGCGATGGCCAATACCACCGGTTGCTGGGCGCAGACGGTCACACGTTTCGCCGCCAGGTAGAAGGTTTTGCGGACGCCATTCTTAAAGGTGTGCCGCCAATCGGGGCACAAATCGAGGACGGCCTGGCCGCCTTGCGCGCGCTGTCGGCCATCAGCCATTCGGTCAAGACCGGCGAGCGCGTCCTGCTGGCCGAAGCCCCGGGAAACGTTTAGATGCAACTGGGCATTTTCGCCAAAACCTTTCGGCGGCCGGACCCGGGCACCACGTTGGAGGCCGTTCGGGCGATTGGACTGCGGTGCGTGCAGTTTAATTTTGAGTGTGCCGGGCTCGCCAGCATGCCCGAGGAGGTACCGGCGGCAATCCTTGCGGCCATTGCTTCTGCCTCGCATGACACCGGAGTGCGGCTCGCGGCGCTTTCCGGCACTTTCAACATGGCCCACCCGGATCGGGAAAGACGTGAACGGGGACTGCTGCGGTTGGGGGTCGTCGCTGAAGCTGCAGCGAAACTCGGGATACCCCTGGTGACGCTGTGCACCGGTACCCGGGATCGCGAGGACATGTGGCGAGCGCACCCGGACAACCGGTCCGGCCAGGCGTGGTCAGATTTGCTCGAATCCATGGAACGCGCGCTTGCCATCGCCGGCACGGCCGGCGTCGCGCTCGCGATCGAACCGGAACACACCAACGTGGTTTCAGACGCGAGCCGGGCGCGGGCCCTTCTGGATGCCATGCAAGCCGGAGACCAGCTCCAGATCATCCTCGATCCCGCCAACCTTCTCCAGAAGGACCGTAACCAGACAGACATCCTGGCCGAAGCCTTCGCCCTGCTTGGGGCCGACCTCGGCCTCGCTCACGCCAAAGATCGCCGGCACGACGGTAAGGTTTGTGCCCTCGGCCGCGGCGTTGTCGATTTTGACGCTTATTTTACGGGGTTGCGCTCGGCCGGCTTCCATGGGCCGGTGATCATGCACGGGTTCGGGGAGAGCGAAGCGGCCGAATCCACGGCGTTTGCCCGCGCTAAACTTCAGGAGAGGCCCGGCGAGGCCGGATAAAATGCCGTTCATCAAATCGGACGGAATTCGTTTTCATTATGCGCTGAGCGGCGCTGCACGCGGTCCGCTGGTAGCCTTTCAGCATGGACTCGGCGGCGACGTTTCCCAGCCGCACGGAGTCCTGGGCGATTCGGTCCACTTGCGCGTCTT
>JAFAUY010000206.1 GCA_019243005.1 Verrucomicrobiota bacterium
GGCGGTCGAAGTGCCGCGGCCTGAACCGGTGTACGGCGAAGGGTTGATCGAAGTTTCCGGCAAGGGGTTCGGCTTTTTGCGGGATCCGAAGCGCAACTACATGCAGTCGCCGCAGGACATCTTTGTTACGCCGGAAGTGGTGCGTAAACACGCCCTGCGTGACGGCTTGTGGATTAAAGGTGAGATCCGGCGCGGCAGCCGGGGTCCGCAGCTCTTCAAGCTGGTCTCCATCAACAACGAGGATCCGGATAAGTACCGTAACCTTCCCGTTTTCGAAGAACTAACCTCCATCAACCCCATTGAACGCGTCCGGCTCGAGACCGTGCCGGACCGGTACACCACGCGGGTGATGGACTTGATGACGCCGATAGGCAAGGGCCAGCGCGGACTGATTGTGGCGCCGCCTCGCACCGGCAAGACGACGTTGTTGCAGCACATCGCGGACGCGGTCTGCAAGAATCATCCGGAAATGAATCTGATCATTCTGCTGGTGGACGAACGTCCGGAGGAAGTGACGGAGATCCGGCGTACCGTTCCCAAAGCCGACATCATGGCCAGCTCGAATGACAGCGACCTTAAAAGCCATACCCGAATTGCGCAACTTGCCATCGAGCGCGCCAAGCGCCTGGTCGAAGCGGGCAAGGACGTGTTTGTGCTGATGGATTCGCTGACCCGGATCGGGCGTGCCTTTAACAACGCCATTTCCGGCAGCGGTCGAACCATGAGCGGCGGCATGGACTCGCGGGCGATGGAGATCCCCCGCAAACTGTTTGCAGCGGCGCGCAACACAGAAGAGGCTGGCTCGCTGACGATCATGGCTACCGCCTTGATCGAAACGGGTTCGAAGATGGATGAACTCATCTTCCAGGAATTCAAAGGTACGGGCAACATGGAAATGGTCCTCGATCGCCAGATCAGTGACCAGCGTATTTACCCGGCCATCGACATCTTCAAGTCGGGTACGCGCCGGGAAGAACTGTTGTTGCCGGCTCACCAGCTCGATAAGATCAATATGATCCGGCGTGGCCTGGCCGGACACCGTCCCCCGGAAGCGATTGAGCGATTGCTCTCGTTCCTGCGCAAGTTCCCGACCAACGGACAAATGCTGCGCGAAATCCCCGGGTAAACTTACACTCCGGCCGGCCACCCAATTGCCGCCGGAGCGCAATTTTGTCGCCGTGCCGAAGGAATTAAAACCTGACTACGTGGACTTTGAGGTTCTGCCCAAAGCGGGCCCGCGCGTCAGGCATTCTCCGGAGGAGCCGGACGCAGTCATCTGGCTGGTCAGCCGTCTCCTGGACACGATCTTTCGCATTCCCGGTACCCGGGTTCGGTTCGGCCTCGAACCGGTTATCGGATTGATCCCGATCCTGGGGGATCAGGTTACTACCCTGATCTCGGCCGCCCTTTTGCTCCGCAGCTTGCAGCACCGTTTGCCAAAAATCGCTTTAGTCCGGATGGGGCTGAATATTGCGATCAACGGCCTCGTCGGGATGATTCCGATCGTCGGCGACATCTTTGTCCTCTGGTATAAACCAAACATCCGGAATTACCGGATACTGCAGCGGTACGTAGGCCAGGCCAGGCAGTCCAGTCGTTCCGACTGGCTTTTCGTGCTTGCGATTATCGGGGTGACGTTTTTGCTGGTCACCCTGTTCGGCGCGTTCATCGGCTATGCCGTGGTTCGTGCATTGCAACAACCATTTTAACGTCCCCCTATGAACCTTGTCTATTTAGTGGCTAACGGTGACCTGCGTCTCTCCGCCAACCAGCAATGCCAGCCTGCGCAGGAGGCGATGGAGAAAGCGCTCACCCAGGCAATCGAAAATGAAGGATGGACGGTCAGACGCGGCCATCCTTTCGACCCGCGGAAACAGCATGGCTTCATTGATAGCCAGAAAATGGGTATCCAGGTTTTCCAGACGGTTCCGAAGCAGGCGCCTTTGGTGGTCGCTGAATCGGTCTGGCAATACAGCCAGCACCTGTTACCCGGCTTGTCCGCTCACGAGGGCCCGATCCTGACGGTCGCCAACTGGAGCGGTACCTGGCCCGGGTTGGTCGGCCTGCTTAACCTGAATGGCTCGCTGACAAAGGCCGGCGTCGATTACAGCACACTCTGGAGCGAAGATTTTAAAGACAAATTTTTCGTTAAACACCTGCGCCGCTGGCTGGCGGACGGCAGGATCAAGCACGACACCTCGCACGTGGTCAAATACAAGGACGTGAAAGTGCCCGGTGCGGCGCGGCGGTTGGGAGAACGCATCGCCGTCCAGCTCAAACACACGCCTGCCGTTCTTGGGATATTCGATGAGGGCTGCATGGGGATGTACAACGCCATCGTCCCGGAAGAACTGCTGCAGCCGCTAGGCGTGTTCAAAGAGCGTTTGAGCCAGTCGTCCTTGTACGCCAACATGCAAAACGTTTCGGAAGGCGAGGCCCGCGCCGTGTACGAATGGCTGCTGAATCGCGGGGTTAAATTTCACTACGGTCCGAATGAAGAAACCGATCTGACCGAAAATCAGGTCCTGCAGCAGTGCAAGATGTACGTTTCCGCCCTGCGGATCGCGGACCGGTTTGGCTGCGCGGCCATCGGTATCCAGTACCAGCAGGGGTTGGCCGATCTCACACCCGCTTCCGACCTGGTCGAAGGCTTGCTGAATAACGTCGAGCGTCCTCCGGCTTACGCGCAATCGGACGCCAGGGAACTTTATGCCGGGCAGGCCCTACCTCATTTCAATGAGGTTGATGAATGCGCCGGACTGGATGCCCTGGTTACCAACCGGATCTGGCGCGAGCTCAGGTACTCGCCGGAGACAACCCTGCACGACCTGCGGTGGGGCCGGCATTACCAGGACGATCACCTCGACGCCTACGTCTGGGTGTTCCTCATCAGTGGCGGTGCGCCGCCGGCGCACTTCATCGGAGGCTATCAGGGTACAAACAGCTACCGCCAACCGCCGATGTATTTTCGTCTCGGCGGAGGTACCTGCCAGGGGGTCAGTAAGCCGGGATGGGTGGTTTGGAGCCGCATCTACATTATCGGCGGCCAACTCGCGTTCGACACCGGCCTGGCTGAGGTAGTGAAGCTACCGGAGCACGAAACCCAGGAACGTCTTCGACTTACCTCGCCGCAATGGCCGATCATGCACGCGGTCTTGCAAGGCATCACTCGCGACCAGATGATGGCGCGGCATAAGTCTAATCACATCCAGGTGGCTTATGCGCCCGACCGAAAAGGTGCGCAGCAGGCGATGTTTGCCAAAGCGGCAGCCATGGCCGAGCTCGGCCTCAAGGTCGCATTCTGCGGGACCGTGTAACTCGCTGCAATTCGGAAAAACCATGAGTGACTCGTCGTTTGCATCGGACGTATCCCGTTTGCTCGAGCTGGCCCACGAGTTCGGGAACAAGGAATTCACTATTCTGGGCGAGGGCAACGTCTCCTGCCGCGCCGGGCAGGATACCTTCCGCGTCAAAGCCAGCGGCAGCACCCTTGGGACTTTGAGCGAACTGGAGCTGACCGAGTGCAGGTTCGCACCGTTATTGGATGCGATCGCAAAACCCTCGCTGTCCGATGAGGAGGTCGAGCAGGTCTTGCTGGAAAGCCGGGTCCGGCCGGCGGCATTGAAACCTTCCGTCGAAACCTTTTTCCACGCTTACCTGCTCTCGTTGCGCGGCGTGCGATTCGTCGGGCATACCCACCCGATCCCGATCAATCAGGTCCTTTGTACTTCACACGCACAAACTTTCGCCGAACGCCGTCAAACACCTGATGAAATCGTGTGCTGCGGGCCGGTTTCACTGCTGGTGCCCTACGTCGATCCCGGACTGGTCCTTGCGCAGGAAATTCAGGCGCGGTTGCAGGACCTGCAAACGCGCTCCAGCCGGCTGCCCCGGGTGATCCTGCTCGAAAACCATGGCATCATCACCTTCGGACCCAGCGTCGAAGCCGTTCGTTCAGCGATGCTGATGGCCGTCAAAGCCGCGCAGATCTACCTCGGTGCCCAGGTGCTCGGCGGGTTGCGGCACCTGCCGGACAAGGAAGTTGAACGCATCGACCAGCGGCTCGACGAGAAACACCGGCAAAAAATGCTGCGGATCTAGCGGGCACGACGTCAGAGTTCACACGGCGAACACGGAGGTCCATGGGAACCACGGCGAGAAGACCAACTCCGAGCTCCACTCGCTACACGTTACGCGTTACCCGCTTCCCGGCACTCACATCACGCTGAGGTACGCTTCTTCCAAACGCGCTACCTGCACCCTGAGGTCGAATTTCCGGCGGACGGCAGCGGCGGCTGCCTCGCCCAGGGCGGCACGGAACGCCTCGTCGCGAGTGAGTTCGAGGAGCGCCTGCGCCACTGTGACCGGCGAGCGTTCATCCGTCAGGATGCCGTTAACCCGATGCTCAATCGCTTCGGGAATTCCGCCGTGACGAGTTGCTACCGCGGGCAAACCGGTCGCCATCGCCTCCAGCAGGCTGTTTGGTACGCCCTCCTGGTTGCCGTCTCGAGCCGTCTCGCTCGGGTGCACGAAAAGGTGCGCGTCGTAATAGAGCCGGCGCAACTCGTCAGGCGCCAGGAAACCGGTGAACCGGACGGCCTCCGTCACCCCCAGGCGCGCGGCCAGCCCGACGAGTGCCGGACGCAATTCGCCATCGCCGGCCACCGTTAGAAATGCCCGCGGCCACCGTTCTCGGAACCGGGCGAACGCTCGCAAAGTAGTCTCAAGCCCCTTCTTTTCTACCAACCTGCAGGCCTGCAAGAGGTGCCAACGCCCATCCGGGGGCGCCGGCCGCGCTCGAAACGGGTAAAATTCCAAAGGAATTCCGGCCCGCTGGAGACGGAGCTTTTCAGGGGAGCACCCCAATTCCACGAGGGCCCGCGTCAGGGACTCCGAGCGGGTTAAAATCAGCCGGACGCGGCCGAAAACTCGCCGGAGCCGGTCAAGTGCCGCCGGGGACCGCATGTCGACCTGGGTATCGGCGCCATGGAATGAGATCACGACGGGGATTTCGATACGCCGGATCAGGGGTTCCCAAAAGATCGCGTTATTGCCAAAGTAGACATGCAGCAATCTGCAGCCGTGATCCCGGAGCTGCCGGTGGAACGCGGCCACTTCGCCCGGGAATGCCGTTTGGGGAACCCGGAGAACCTGTTTGTGCCAGATCCTGCGCCACCATCGGAACGCTGAGCGAGGAAGGATCTGGCATCGATCATACGGAAAGCGGCCGGCGCACTCGCGCTTGAAAGCAAAGACGATGGGCTGTGTGCGTTCAAGGCAGGCGACCTGCCGGTAAACGTGCAGCATCTCGGGACGCAAAAAAGTCGGGCAGAAGACCGCGACGACCGGCCGCCGGGCGACGGAGGGTGCCGGACCGGCCTCAAGGCCGAGAGCCAAGTCAGGTAAGGGTGGAGTTTGATCCGTCACGAGAAACAAAAAGGCTGGGGCCTGCTGCCCCAGCCTCTCGCAAATCTGACCGCAAAGGCGCCTTAGAACGCAAACGAGATTATCCGCCAGAAGCGGCCCCGCTCCTGCACATCCCGCCGGTCAGCCGCCACGACTTGTTCGCCGCTTCCGTACTGGCGCGGGGCAAGCGGGTTGAGTAACTGCAACTTGTTGGGCGCCCTGACAAACCTCCGTACGATGTCGGAATTTGAATTCTGCTCAATCGCAGCCCGCGGAGGCTCAGGCTGTGGCGCCACGCGCGGGGTGGTCCGAAACTCCTGGGTCTGGGCAAAAGCGCCGCTGCCCAGAGCGATAAACGACAAAAACAGGGCGAGAAAAAGCGATTTCATAAAGGTACCCCTGATTCTTGATTTTAGAGGGTGTGTAGGAGGCTCAGGCTGATCACGCTCACCACCCTCGGCTCTCACACGCCCTCTATAATATAACCGGTCTCTTTAGCAACGAAACTGGATCTTTTAAAGGATGTCCGGGGCCGCCCTTGGGTGCGGCATCAGGCTCTTGCCCGTTCCGGAGGCGCCTCTAAGGTCGCGGCAAGACGTACCCGCGTTGCAGGAGTTCGCCTGCGCTGAACGACTCGATCCGGGGCACTTCGCGAACGCGCCGCTCCGGCCCGAAAAAGAAATCATACCGCTTGCGCTGTTCGGGATCATCCCGATCCAGTGGGCCGGTTCCTTTCTCGACCAGTTTGCCGTCCTGGATGTAATAGTAGGTAACGTCGCTCAGGAGATTGGACTGATCCCGGTCCTGGTTGTCCAACTCCAGGCTGTATCCCTGGACCATACCCTCCCGGTGCAGTTCCGGGATGGGACCTACGTAGATTTGTCTGAAATCGATCAGCACGTCCGCATTTGCGGGCGTGATCCTTCGATAACCGCCGGCAAGGGGCGTATAGCCGGTCCAGAGCCACGTGTTTGGCCCTGACCGCCGGTACCAGGTTCCGACAAACACCTCCGGACGGCCGTCGCCGTCCACATCGACCGTAACCTTCTTAAGGATCAGTAATGGTCCCGCGTTTACCTTTCGGTCCGGGACGTTCATGGCCAGATAATCAGCCACCGGGTCGGCGATCACCGCCCGCTCGGGATCGGCTGCGACCGGCGGAATGGCCAAATCCGCCCCGGCAAGGGCCAATAAGAGGATTAATCCCCAACGCCAGAAAAAACCGGGTGCCCTCATTATTCCATACGCACGCTCAAGCCTAGAGCCATCCTGCCGTAGCGTCCACCCCGGCCTTTCCTCATGGAAATACCGGCTGTTCTCGCTTTGTTGTGCAGATGAAACAGCGATACCTTGGAAGGACTGGCCTGCAGGTCAGCGAACTTTGTTTCGGCGCGATGACGTTCGGGCGCGAGAACGAAGCGACGGAGGCGGAGAGTCACCGGATGCTCGATCGCTTTTTGGCCGCTGGCGGCAATTTCCTCGACACCGCCAACGTCTACAGCCGTGGCGTTTCCGAGGAAATTGTCGGCCGCTGGCTGAAGCATCAGGACAGGGATGACTTGATCGTGGCGACGAAAGTTCGTTTTCCCATGGGCGAACATCCCAACGAGGCGGGGCTGAGCCGAAAACACATCCTCGCTTCGGTCGAGGCAAGCTTGCGCCGCCTGCAGACAGACTACATCGACCTTTACCAGGTGCACTGTTGGGACCCGAAGACGCCGCTGGAGGAGACCCTTTCCACCCTGAACCGGTTGGTGCAGCGCGGGACGGTGAGGTACCTGGGCGTCAGCAACTTCACGGGCTGGCAACTGCAGCGCGCCCTTGACCTTACCCGCGAACGCGGCTGGGAGCCGTTCGTCTGTTTACAGCCCCAATATAACCTCCTTTGCCGCACGACCGAATGGGAGTTGATCCCTATCTCACTTAATGAAGGACTCGGCGTGATTCCCTGGAGCCCGCTCCGGGGCGGCTGGCTGTCAGGCAAGTTCCAGCGCGGCATGTCCGCGCCGCCTCCCGGCTCCCGCATCGAGGTGGCGGAGCAAAAGGGCTGGGGTGAACGATGGAGCGCCTATAATAATGAATACACCTGGCGTGTCCTTGACGCGCTGCATGCCGTCTCCAAGCAGGTGGGCAAGGCGCCCGCCCAGGTTGCGATCAATTGGCTGCTCCGCAAACCGGCGGTCACCGCACCCATCATTGGGGCCCGCAACCTCGCCCAGCTCGAGGGTAACCTGGGTTCAACGGGCTGGGAACTCTCTCCGGAACACGTGAAGGCATTGGACGACGCCAGCGAGTACCCCCTCGTCTACCCGTACGACTTCATTGCAAAGGCTGCCGCCGATCGGTAACGGCGCCGGCCGGATCAGTTGCTCCACCTGCGTAATCGGCAAAAATGAATTGCGCAGGTGCGGCGCGGGCCGCGAGAATGAAATGCAAAAGCCTGTACTGCCAGCAAAATCCCCCAGCAAACTATGGCTTACCTTGAACTGACTGACATCGAGAAGCATTACGACGATTTTCACGCCCTGAAAAGCATTAACCTGGCCATCGAGAAGGAGGAATTTGTGGTTTTTGTCGGGCCGAGCGGATGCGGCAAGACGACCCTGCTTCGCTCCATTTCCGGGCTCGAAAGCATCAGCAGCGGCCGGATCCAGCTCGACGGCAAAGATATTACCTTCGCCCACCCTTCCAAGCGCAACGTCGCGATGGTCTTCCAGAACTACGCCCTGTTTCCGCACTTGAACGTGTTCGACAACATCGCCTTCGGGCTCAAACTTCAGCCGCTCTCCCGACAGGAGGTGAGCAAACGGGTCGACCGTGCGGCACGGTTGTTGCACCTGGAACAACTGCTCGCACGGAAACCGAAACAACTCTCCGGGGGGCAGCGCCAGCGGGTCGCGATCGGCCGGGCCATCGTCAAAGAGCCGAAGCTGTTCCTTTTCGACGAGCCCCTGTCGAATCTCGACGCCAAGCTGCGGGTCCGTATGCGCGTCGAGTTATTAAACCTGCATTACGAGACGCGTAACACGGCCGTTTACGTCACCCACGATCAGGTCGAGGCGATGACCATGGCCGATCGTATCGTCATTCTGAATGAGGGGCGCATCGAGCAGGTCGGCTCGCCTTTGGAACTCTACGAAAAGCCGCGCAACCAGTTCGTGGCCGGCTTTATCGGGTCGCCGCAAATGAACATGCTGCCGTTGACCGTAGAATCCCAAAAACCCGCGCAACTGCGTTGCCGTTCCAGCACCTTCGGCGCGATCAGTCTGCCGCTCCAGGTCGATCGTCCGCTTGAAGGTAAGGACGTGACGTTAGGTGTCCGTCCGGAACACGTTCATCTCGGCGCTGCACCGGGTACCGTCTCGCTGCCCGGGGTCGTGAACATCATCGAAAACCTGGGCAGTGAAACTTTCGTCCATGTTGAGCTCGGCGAAAACACGATGCTGGTCGCCAAATCAAAACCAGGCGCAGTGCCCGATCGAAACCACCGCACTCAGGTCGGCTTGGAGGTAGAACACCTCTACCTTTTCGGGGAGGACCGCGACAGCATTCCGGTCGCGCCCGTGCCGGTTTCAGCCGCCGCCTCAAAAAGCTCCAGGGGTTGAACCGGTCCAGGCTCGACCCGAAATTGCCGCCCGGGCCGCTGCGCGGCTCATGGTTCCGGTTGTATTTTAGGATGGGTCGGATCGCTCACGTCAATAAGGTAACCCTTGCTGATCACTTCACCGGAACTTAGTTGCGCTGCCAATCGAATCGACAGCCGGGTCGCCGATTCCCACCCGTGCCGCACACAAAAACGCGCCTCCGCCGCGCCCGCCGGCGGGGTAATGAGCCCGTCAAACGGGATCGGCCTGGCTTTTCCGTTCTGTATCCAGAAAAGGTAGAGCCGGCCGGCGCGCCGGTAGTTAAACTCGTCCAACGCAACCAGGGATGACTGGTCGTTCCAATAGACGCCGGCGCCTTGGGCATGCCTCACGGCGAGCGCATGCCCCTGGTCGTAAAAATAATCTTTAACGGTCGCGAGAACGCGTTGGCTGCCGACCTCGACCAGTTCGTGGCGCACGGGGTCGTGAGCATCATCAATCCTCCATTCGTAACGCTGGTCGGGGCTTAGACGGCCCTGGCGCGGAATCACCGGGGTTTGT
>JAFAUY010000361.1 GCA_019243005.1 Verrucomicrobiota bacterium
CATCATCGTGGTGAGCGCCGCGGCGCGCGCCCACCGGGGAAACTCTCCACTCAGGCTGACCCGGAGGCGCGGCTCGACGAACGTTTCCGCCTTTTCCGGGGGGTAAGTCACAAAATAGCTCTGCACATACTTTCGATAATCCTCAAGGCTGGTATTCAGCTCCTGTTGGTAGAGCTGCTCGAGCGGTGCCGGTGGAACCGTGAGGCGGTAGTCCTCCAGCCCGATCGGGTCCTCGAGCACGAGTGCGTCGGTCCGGCCCGGGTAAAGCCGGGCGAAACGGACGGCGATCATCCCTCCCATCGAGTGCCCCACGACGGCGGCTTTCTGGATTTGCAACAGGTCCAGGAGACCGGCCGTGTTCTCGGCCAGAAAGTCAAAACTGTAGTGGACGTCGGGCTTCGTGGATTTGCCGAACCCGATCTGGTCAGGCACAACCACATGGTAACCGCGGTCGGCCAGGAAGCGGATCGTGTCAGCCCAGTATGCGCCCCAAAAATTCTTCCCGTGTAGAAGGACCACGGTGCGCCCGTTCGGGTTTTTGGCCGGTGGCACGTCCATGAAACACATCCGGACGTCCTGACCTTCCACGTAGAGATTAAGAAAGGCCGTCGGGTACGGGTATTTCAGTTCCTCAAACGCGATCCCGAGCGGGTTATCGTACCGCTCAGGCAAAGGTTTCTGCTGCTGGGCCATCAAGGTGCCGCCGGCCAATAACAGACCGGCTGCGAGCGACCAGAGCCTGTAGGAGAATTTCACGGCAGCTATTTACGGTGCAAGTCGGGCGGGGCGTCAAGTCGGTGTCAGAAATCCAAAAAACCTCTTTGCATGGCTGTAGGAGTCTACAGTTAAGTCTTGGGTGAATGCGGAAAGGTTTTTTAGCTCTGGTCCTGCACGCACACCTGCCGTTTGTGCGACACCCGGAATACCCGGAGTTCCTCGAAGAGGATTGGCTTTTTGAGGCGATTTCTGAAACGTACGTTCCCCTGTGGCAAGTTCTTGAGGGCCTGGCCCGCGACGGTGTTCCCTTCAGGCTGACGATGTCGATGACCCCGCCGCTCTGCGCCATGCTCGACGACGAGCTGCTGCGCGAACGTTATCTCAGGTATTTAAACCGTGCGATCGACTTGTCCGAGCGGGAGATCGAGCGCACGCACAACCAACCGGACGTCAATCACCTGGCGCGACTGTACCACTCGCGGTTCCGGGAGATTAAAGAAATTTACGTCGACCGGCTGCGGTGCGATCTGGTGCAGGCGTTCCGGCGCTTCCAGGATCGTGGTTTTCTGGAGATCATCACCTGCGCGGCCACCCACGGTTTCCTGCCTTTGATGGAACAAACGCCCGAGGCGGTGCGCGCGCAGATCCTGATCGCGCGCGATGAATACGTGCGCAGCTTCGGACGGTTGCCCCGGGGTATCTGGATTCCCGAGTGCGCATACTTTCGCGGCTTGGAGAAGTTCCTCGCCGAGGCGGAAATCCGCTGGTTCATCCTCGACGCTCACGGGCTCATGTTTGGGAATCCGAGACCCCGTTACGCCATTTTCGCTCCCTGTTTTACCCCGGGCGGCCCCGCGGTGTTCGCGCGCGACCGCGAATCGAGCCGGCAGGTCTGGAGCGCGCGGGAAGGTTATCCCGGTGACCCGGCCTACCGCGATTTTTACCGGGATATCGGCTTTGAACTCGACCTGGAATACCTGCGACCCTACCTGCCACCGGACGGCCACCGCAAGTTCACCGGGATCAAGTATCACCGTATCACCGGGCGCGGGGTGCCTAAAGAGGTCTACGTGCCCGGTTGGGCTGAAGGCGCAGCCGATTGGCACGCCGGTGACTTCATGAACAGCCGGGCCCAGCAGATCCAGAAGATCCTCGACGCCACCCACATCGAGCCGATCGTCGTGAGCCCTTTCGATGCCGAGCTGTTCGGCCACTGGTGGTACGAAGGCCCCCGGTTTCTGAACCTTTTCATCCGTAAAACGGTTTACGACCAGAAAGTTTACCAGCTTACCACCCCGAGCGCCTACCTTGAGTGGCACGACACGTTGCAGGTAGTGAACCCCAGCCCGTCGAGTTGGGGCCATAAAGGTTTCTGGGAGGTATGGTTGAGCGAAGACAATGCCTGGGTCTATCCGCACCTGCACGCCGCCGCCCGCCGGATGACCGAATGCGCGCGGCTGGCGGTACAGAAGCCGGCTAAATGGAGAGATCGCGTGCTGCAGCAGATGGCGCGGGAGCTCCTGTTGGCCCAGGCCAGCGATTGGGCGTTTCTGATGAAGACGGGTACGGCGCGCGAATTCGCAACCAAAGAAACGCGTGATCACCTGCTTCGATTCACCCGGCTTTATGATCACCTCAAGGGCGGCACCGTCGACGAAGCCTTCCTGAAAAATTGCGAGTGGCGCGACAACCTGTTTCCCGACCTGAACTGGCGGTACTATGCAGAACCTGTGAACGGCCAAAAGCCGTGAGGCACCGGACCCGAAAACCTTGAGTTCTCCGCCACCGGTTATGCTGTTCACGGTTCCCAGGCGCACAAGAGCGCTGGGCCTCATGGCCGGACTGGCCGCGACGTGCGCCTGGGGCGCCTTCGGCACCCTTTCGCCTTTCGTGCCTGGCTTGTGGGCGCAAGAGGAGCAAACGGCCAACCCGCACCAGCTCATGTTTGTACCGCCTCCCGTGGAGGGTGTGGTCAGCCTCGGCGTGTACGACGCCCGGGGCAAACTGGTGCGCGTGCTGGCCCAAGCGGCCTCGGTTGACAGCTTCAAGGCGGGGCTCAACGGGTTGGTGGCGGAGTGGGACGGCAGCGATGGCGAGGGTAAACCCGTGCCCGGCGGCAAATACTACGCGCGCGGCGTCGTCGTCGGTGAAGAGGTCGACATTTCGGGAGAAGCCTTTTATTTCAACGACTTCGCCGGCAACACGGATTCGCCGCGTCCGTCCAGGGTGACGGACGCGGTGCTTTATACCAAAGAACAGGCGGCGGTGCTGGTCACCGCCGATAGGCCTGAGGTCCTGCTGGTCGACGCAAAGGAGGCTGAGCCGCAGCCTGTACCGGTGGATCTGCCGGGCCAGCTGCGCCTGAAGGCAGCCGGCCCGAACCTGTTGCTGCTCGGCCAGGATCACGTCGAAGTACTGGACCCGAAAACTCGAGCCGTGGTCTGGCAGGAGCAGGGGAAGGGCCTGCGCGACGGCGACAGCGACGGCGGCCGGACGCTGCTGCTGTGGGATCAGGAACCGGTGCTGCTTAACGGCCAGGACCGGCAGCGGCTCGACCCACCGGCCCGCGACCTGGCGTACGTCGCCGTGCTTCGATCCACCATCATCCTCGCAACTGAGGCCGGAAAACTTTGGCGTGTCGACGGGCAACGGGCCGTTCCGCTGGAAACCGATGACCCCAAACCGTTGCTCGACGTCGCGGCCGGACGTGAGGACACGGCCTGGCTGTTGGTCAGGGAAGGTGGCCAGGCCCTCGTCCGGCAACTCGACGTTCGCAGCCGCGAAGTCCGCGACCTGGAGTTGCCGCCGGATTTACGCGGGGCCACCCGGATCAGCGCAGCCCGGGACAGCGACGTTCTGCTGCTGCTGATCAAAACCGGCGACGAAGAACGTGTGGTCGGTTTACGTTACCAGCAAGCCCGCGCGCAACAGTCGATCTGGGAAAAGTGGTTCGACCGGGCCCGCCGGAATTTCTCCGGTTTCGGCCTGAAGAACGGGCAGGTGGTTCCGGTCAACGATCCGGGCGAGTCGCCGCCCGTCGTGATCAAGGCGGCCGACAACCCGTTGGAAAATGCCCGGCAGCAGGTGTTCCAACTGAGCGTTCATGCCGACAGCTCCGGCACCTGGCTGGTCAACAGCGATGACCTGCCCCTTTGCCAGGTGTCCAAAAGCAAAGGCGTCAAACAGGTCAAATGGCTTTCCGACGGGAAAAACGGGATGCGGGTTTTTGCGTCGGACGGCCGGGTGGTCGAGGAGTACCATGTGACCGGCCTGGAGAACCTGTACCGCTTCGATGCCGGTTCCTTCGATTGATCGATCAGAGCCGTTGACCATGAACATCGTTTACTTTGACCTCGAAACCCAGCGAACCGCCAACGACGTGGGCGGATGGGACCGGAAACGCGATATGGGCATGTCGCTTGGGGTCACCTACAGTACCGGGCTTGAAGAGTACCGGATCTACCGCGAAGCGCGGGTGGACGAACTGGTCCAACAACTTCTGAAAGCCGATTTGGTAGTCGGTTTTAACGTCATCAACTTCGATTATGAAGTGTTGATGGGCTACACGGTGCTCGACCTGCCGCACTACGTCCGCACGCTGGACCTCCTGGTCGACGTCGAACGGCGCGTCGGCAGCAAGCCCAAACTGGATAATATCGCACAAACCACGCTCGGCTTTGGTAAAACGGCCGACGGCATCGACGCCATCAAATGGTGGCGGGAGCGCAGGATGCTCGAAATCGCCGAGTACTGCTGTTACGATGTAAAGGTGACCAAGCTCGTCCATGAGTACGGCAAGCAGAACGGGGAGCTGTTCTACACGGATAAATTCAACCGAAAACAAAGGTTCGAAGTCGCCTGGTGACCCCGGGCGCCGCCTCAGCTGAAACGAGGCGAGCGTTGAGGTTGAATGTCGGGGACGGCCCCCTAACTTGCCTGGTATGATCCAACCGCTGCGCACGACTCGAGAGGTCTGGAGTTTCGATTGGTTTGATCTGGACGTGCCGATCCAGTTCGGGTCGATGTTTATTCTGCCGACCTGCCTGTACATCGTGCACCGGTTCTCGGGCGTGCTGGTCGGCCATGAGTTCGTGCGCGAACTCGAACAGCGGCGGGCCGAGTTGTTTTTACATCGCATCTTCGAAGAGCGGGGGGTGCCCGACGAACTCCAGATTCCCGACTTTGAGGAATGGGATGAGGGCACCTGGCAACACCTGTCCCGGGAGTTTCACTGCCAGATTAACCTTGTCGACCGCGATCGCACCCACCACGGGACCGAAACCAAGGTCGAATTGCAGCTCAGCAAGCTTGCGACCGGTTCGGCGGAGAACCTGATCGAAACCCAAGGTCCTGGTTCCGTGGCGCAGGGCTTGGTACGAGCGGTCCGGCAGACCCGGAGCAAGGAAAAGAAGCACGTTCTTCTGAAGAAAGCGTTGGAACTGGCTCCGAATCTGCCGGAAGCGCTGCTGGAAACCGGCGACCTCGAGTTGCAGGAAGGCGAATTCGAGGCCGCGACCGAACATTTCGCGCAGGCGGCCGAAGCGGCGGAACCTCTGCACGTAAAGGACCAGCCGGGTCCTTACCTGAAGGCGTGCCACGGCCAGATGCTCGCAGCCTGGCAGCAGGGTGACCTTCAACAGGCCATCGGCATCGGCGAGAGTACGTTGGTAGAAAACCCGACGGATTATTCCGGCTTTCGCTTTCTGCTGCCCCTGTTGCACCTCGCCGCGGGTCAACTGGAGCAGGCGCAGGAATATTTCGCTTGGTACCGGCAAACCTATCCCGCCGACCTGGAGGATCCCGGGCTGCTGTTTGGCTGGGCTTACACCTTGTTCGAGTCGGATGAGGATAAAGAGGCCCTCAAGAAGTATCGCCGGGGCATGCTGCAGAATTTTTACGTCGCCCCGCTGCTGTTGGACCTGCCGGAACCATCACCCGACTTGTGGCAGCATAATGATCGGGGTGACCTTCAGTTCGCGCTGGATTTTCTGGATTCGTTCGGCGGCATCTGGGAGCAAAACCCGGCCGCCACCCGGTTTCTGCGGGAGTGTTACATCGGCAGCCTGCCGCGGCTGGAGCAGCTTTACGAGTTGCGCGCCAGGATGGCGGCATTTCAGGATCACCGCTACGAACCCGACCACCGCAAGATCTGGGATGGCCTGATGGCTGAGGAACAACGCCTCGTCGCGGGCTGGAAGTGGTAGCGGGCACAGCGACGGAGTTCACACGGCGGACACGGCGGGCCACAGCGGGAAAAAGAGTTCGGAACGGCATCCTAAAACCCGGATACTGGCGTCAAGCTCCGGATTTGTGGATCACGCTTTGCTTTGGCTACATGCTCCGCGGAAAGATTGCACCCGCTGAGACGACGCCTCCGAACGCCGAACCCCCAACCCCGAACTCTTTTTCCCGCCGTGGCCCGCCGTGTGAACTCCGTCGCTGTGCCCGCCAAATCGCCGTGCCCGCTACTCGCCACCCGCCGCACTGTGTGCTAGGAGTCGCCATGCTTCGTTACATCACCGGGTTGCAGCCAAGCGGCGCATTGCACATCGGCAACTACTTCGGGGCGGTGCGTCCCGCGGTGGAACTGCAGGACCGTGGTGAAGCCTTTTATTTCATCGCCAACTACCATGCCCTGACCAGCACCCAACACGGCCCGACGCTGCGGGAATACACGCACAACCTCGCGCTCGATTTGCTGGCGTGCGGGCTGGATCCCGCCAAGGCCTGCTTTTTCCGGCAGTCCGACATTCCTGCCGTGCCGGAACTGGCGTGGATTTTGAGCACGATCACCCCGATGGGTTTGCTTGAACGCGCCCACTCTTACAAAGACAAAATTGCGCGGGGCTTGCCGGCATCACACGGCCTTTTTGCCTACCCGGTGCTGATGGCCGCCGACATCCTCCTTTACCGGGCGGATGTAGTGCCGGTCGGCAAAGACCAAAAGCAGCACCTTGAGATTACGCGAGATCTCGCCATCAAATTCAACGAGACTTTCGGCGATGTCCTGCAACTGCCCGAACCTTACATTCGCGACGAGGTCGCCACGGTGCCGGGGTTGGATGGCCAGAAAATGAGCAAGAGTTACGGTAACACCCTTGAAGTCTTCGGGACAGAAAAGGCGCTGCGTAAAAAGGTCATGAGCATCGTTACCGACTCTACCCCGGTGGAAGCGCCCAAGGAGCCGGCGGGCTCGACCATTTTCCAATTGTACCAGTTGTTCGCACCCGCCGACGAGGTGAACCTGATGGAAAGGCAATTCCGGGAGGGCGGGGTCGGCTACGGCGAATTTAAGAAACGCCTGTTCGAAACGTTCTGGGAAACGTTCCGCCCCCTGCGCGAACGCCGGGCCCGGTTGCAGGCCGACCCGGGTTACGTTGAAAGCGTTCTGGCGGACGGTGCGGCGCGCGCCCGGATCGTGGCCGAGGAAACCATGCGAAAAGTTCGTGCGGCCGTGGGCTTGGCTGATCCATGACCGCGCTCGGGACGAATAACCTTCAAAGCAGTTGCAGGACACAAGCACGCAAGCAGCACGCACGCACGCACGCAGGCAGGTTATGAATCACAGCGACACACCACGCGGGTCTGATGACTCTCTGGCTTCGGAGAAGATTCAGGTGGATCGGAAGGTGTTCTTCCTAGACCTCAAAGAAAATCAGCGGGGACGTTTCCTGAAGATCACGGAGGATGTAAGCGGCCGGAGGGACACGATCATGCTGCCGGCGAGCGCCCTGCAACCTTTCATCGAAGCTCTGCACCGGATCGTAGAATTCGAGCAACAGCTTTAGGCGGCCTTTCCCCGTTTCATTTTGCTTTAAGCTCTCCTCTCCAAAAAGCAGCGGAACTTTCCGGCGTAGCCGGAGAGGTCCGCTGCCAAAGCCTGCCTCGCTTACCGATCCCTGGGGATTTCTCTAGGAATCTGTAAGCGAGGCAGGCTGGGGCGATGCTGCGCTTGCGCCCACCTGCCTTCGGGCTAATCTGCAACCTCGATGCCCAAAAACACCGACCTCCACAAAATACTGCTGATCGGATCGGGGCCGATCGTCATCGGGCAAGGCTGCGAGTTCGACTATTCGGGCGTGCAGGCTTGCAAAGCGCTTAAGGAAGAAGGGTACGAGGTCGTCCTGGTCAACTCAAACCCTGCCACGATCATGACCGACCCGGAGTTTGCGGCTCGGACCTACATCGAACCGATCACGCCGGAAGTCGTTGAAAAAATCATCGAACGTGAAAGACCGGACGCGTTGCTTCCTACGCTTGGCGGCCAGACTGCGCTCAACACCGCCATGGACCTCTTTCGCAACGGCGCGCTTGAAAAGTACGGCGTGCGTTTGATCGGCGCCAACGCCGAGGCGATCGATAAAGGGGAAAACCGGCAATTGTTCAAGGATGCGATGTTGCGCATCGGTTTGGACGTGCCCAGGTCCGGCACGGCCCACAAACTTGACGAGGCACGCCGGGTGGCGGTGGAGATCGGTGCGTTTCCGCTGATTATCCGGCCGGCATTCACGTTGGGCGGTTCGGGCGGCGGCATCGCTTACAACCGCCAGGAGTTCGAGGAAATCGTCGCGCGCGGCCTCAGCCTGTCGCCGGTCTCTGAAGTCCTCATCGAAGAATCGCTGCTCGGCTGGAAGGAATTTGAAATGGAGGTGATGCGCGACCGCGCGGACAACTGCGTCGTGATCTGCTCCATCGAGAACTTCGATCCGATGGGGATTCACACCGGCGACTCCATTACCGTCGCCCCGGTCCAGACGCTGACCGACCGCGAGTACCAACTCATGCGCGACGCTGCGTTCGCGGTTATCCGGGAGATCGGGGTCGAGACCGGCGGTTCGAACATTCAGTTTGCCCTCAACCCGAAGAACGGGCGGATGGTCGTGATCGAAATGAACCCGCGCGTTTCGCGCTCCTCGGCCCTTGCGTCCAAGGCCACGGGCTTTCCCATCGCCAAGATCGCCGCGAAGTTAGCGGTCGGCTACACGCTCGACGAAATCCGCAACGACATCACCCGCGAGACACCGGCAAGTTTTGAGCCCGTGATTGATTACTGCGTGGTGAAAGTGCCGCGGTTCACCTTTGAGAAATTTCCCCAGGCTGACCCCATGCTGACCACGCAGATGAAGAGCGTCGGTGAAGCGATGGCGATCGGGCGCACGTTCAAGGAAGCGCTGCAGAAGGCCTTGCGTTCGCTCGAGATCGGCCGGGCGGGGTTGGGTGGAGACGGCAAAGATCGCGAACCCCGCCGGCCGGACGGTGCCTGGGACCTGGAAGAGATCGAACGCAAGCTGGTCAACCCGTCCTGGGATCGCATCTTCTACGTCCGGTACGGGTTGCAGGCCGGCCTCTCGGTCGAGCGATTGCACGAAATCACCGGCATTGACCCCTGGTTCCTTCAGAACATCCAGCAGATCGTACAGGAAGAGGAGAAAATCCGGAGCGGAGATTCTGACCTGCGCCGCGCGAAATGTTTCGGTTTTTCCGACCGCCAGATCGCGCACCTGACCGGACGCAGTGAAAACGAAGTTCGCCAGGAACGAATCGGAGCCGGCATCCTTCCCACGTACCGTCTCGTCGATACCTGCGCCGCCGAGTTTGAAGCCTACACGCCTTACTATTACTCCACGTACGGCGAGGAAAATGAGACGCGCGCCGGGGACCGCAAGAAGGTCATGATTCTGGGCGGCGGACCCAACCGGATCGGGCAGGGCATCGAGTTCGACTACTGCTGCGTGCACGCGGCCTTCGCCCTGAAGGAGGAAGGATTCGAGACCATCATGGTGAACTCCAATCCGGAGACCGTCTCGACCGATTACGACACCAGCGACAAGCTCTATTTCGAGCCGCTGACCCTGGAGGACGTGCTTAATATCTACCAACAGGAGCAATGTTGGGCCGCGATCGTCCAGTTCGGTGGCCAGACGCCGCTAAATCTGGCCGCCGCCTTGCAGGCCAACGGCGTCGAGATCATCGGCACCCAACCGCGCAGCATTGAAATCGCTGAAGACCGGAAAGATTTCGCGGCCCTGTTGCAGCGCCTCGGCCTCAACCAACCGCCCAACGGCGCCGCCACCGACGAAGAGGAGGCCGTGGCGGTCGCCAGGAAAATCGGCTACCCCGTTCTGGTGCGTCCTTCTTTCGTGCTGGGAGGACGGGCGATGGAAATTGTTTACCAGGAAGAAGATCTGCGCCGCTACATCCGTACGGCGGTCGAAGCCAGCCCTCAACGGCCGGTGCTCGTTGATCGCTTTCTCGAAGACGCCATCGAGGTCGACGTGGATTGTATCGCCGACGGCGAAATGGCCGTGATCGGGGCGGTGATGCAGCACATCGAACAAGCCGGTATCCATAGCGGCGACAGCGCTTGCGTCATTCCCGCTTTTTCCTTAAGCCCGGCCATTCAGGATGAAATTGTGCGCGCCACCAAAGCGATGGCCCGCGCATTGGAAGTACGCGGGTTGATGAACGTGCAGTTCGCGATCAAGGGAGAGGCGGTGTACGTGCTGGAAGTTAACCCGCGCGCTTCCCGCACGGTCCCGTTCGTCAGCAAGGCCATCGGTGTGCCGTTGGCAAAGCTGGCCGCCAAGGTGATGGCCGGCAAGACGCTTCGGGAACTCGGCTTCACGCAGGAAGTGGTGCCTAAACATTATTCGGTGAAGGAAGCCGTGTTCCCGTTTATCCGGTTTCCCGGCATCGACATCGCCCTCGGTCCGGAGATGAAGTCGACCGGCGAAGTCATGGGCATCGACGGCGATCTGGGGTTGGCGTACGCCAAATCCCAGATGGCGGCGCAGCCACCTCTGCCCCGCAGCGGAAACATTTTTGTCAGCGTGAAGGATAGTGACAAGGAGCCAATGGTAAACCTCGCGCGCGAACTGGTGGCACTCAGCTTCAAACTATACGCGACCAGCGGCACCGCACGGACGCTGAGCAGCGCCGGGCTGCCGGTCACTCGCCTCTTCAAACTGTCTGAGGGACGGCCTCACGTTCTCGACATGATCAAGAACGATGAAATTGATCTCATCATTAACACGCCCAGCGGCAAAGCTCCGCGCCAGGACGAGGTGCGAATTCGCAGCCTGGCCGTGGCACGCCGCATTCCGATCCTGACCACGGTCAGCGCCGTCGAGGCGAGTATCCGCGCCATTTACTCGGTGCAAAAGAAAGGCATCGGGGTGAGAGCCCTCCAGGAATACCACCGCGGCACCCCAGATGCATAGCATGACCGGTTATGGCCGCGGCCAATCAACGTGCGCCGGCGTCAAGCTTGCAGTTGAGATCCAGTCGGTAAACAAGCGGCAGATCGATCTGGCCATCAATCTGCCGGCCACACTGGCAGTCTTTGAAGCGGACGTGCGCGCGGCGGTGGCGCGCCGGGTGCATCGCGGGCGGCTCACGGTAACGGTGGTGATCGAGTCGGGGGCCGCCGGTCCGATCGTGAAGATCAATGAGTCTTTGGCCCACGCGTACCTGAAAGCGTTTAGAGGTTTGCAGGTTTCACTGGGTTTAAACAGCGAAGTCAGCCTCGATACCCTGGTGCGTTTGCCGGGCGTGATCGAAACGTCCCACGAAACGGGCACCAACCCGTCGGTGAAGACGGCACTCTCCGGCGCGATCGAATCGGCACTGGATCAGTTGATGGCCATGCGGGCGAAGGAAGGCGCCCACCTGCAGCGCGACCTGCTGAAACGCACCCGGTTGATGCACTCGATCTTAGCCAAGGTAAAACGTTTGCGCCCACAAGCGATCGCACGCTACCGGTCTAACCTCCAGGATCGGCTCCAGAAGTTGGAACTCGACGTAAGCACGGACGATGAGCGGCTGGCTAAAGAGGTGGCGTTCTTTGCCGAACGATCAGATTTTTCTGAAGAGGTGACGCGGCTGGAATCGCATCTGGACCAGTTTGAGGCGACCTGCCGGCAACCGGACTCGATCGGACGGACGCTGGAATTCATCGCGCAGGAGATCGGACGCGAACTCAACACGCTGAGCGCAAAAGCAAACGACGTGGAGATCTCGCAACTGGTCGTCCAGGCCAAGGCCGAACTCGACAAGATTCGCGAACAAATTCAGAATGTTGAATGATCGCCGGTTGGCCGAGTGGCCGATGAACCGGAGGGCCGGTGATTGACCGCTGCATGACGTGATAACCTAACCATGAACGTGGTTCTCGGCGTGACCGCCTCCATCGCCGCCTACAAAGCGGCCGACCTTGCGAGCAGACTTACCAAACAGGGCTGCTCGGTTCACGCCGTCATGACCAAAGGCGCGACGCAGTTCATCACCCCGCTTACGCTGCAGACGCTTTCCCGCCATCCCGTGACGGTCGACATTTTCGATGAGAAAGCCGATTGGCATCCCGGGCACATCGAGCTTGCCGATAATGCCGAACTGCTGCTCATCGCACCTGCCACGGCGGACGTCATCGCCAAACTCGCGCACGGCTTCGCCGACGACGCGTTGACCTCGATCGCGCTCGCCACGAGGGCACCCCTGCTGATCGCGCCGGCCATGAACGGCAAAATGTGGCTGCACCCGGCAACGCAGCAAAATGTCGCCACTCTCAAAAACCGGGACGCACGTTTTATCGGTCCGGAAGAGGGTCTGCTCGCGTGCGGTTACGAAGGCATCGGACGGCTTTGGCCGGTGGACGAGATCGTTGCCCAAGCCCTCAAGTACCGGCAAGGCGTCCCGGGTTAGCTGTCTTTGCCTCGGAGGGGCAAAGACGGCCTCGGGATTGGCCCGGCGGCTTCGCCGCTTCTCAGGCCGGTTCACAAAGCGTGTACCACGCCCCCGCGATCGGCCCTCCGGCATCGCGTTTCTCCGTCCCCTTCCGGCACTCGGCACAGCTCAGCCGGCGGGAGCATGGGAAAAAAATAGGAGGAGAGATGATCTCTCCTCCTATCCCAAAACCGTACGCGTAAAACCGATTTACTTAGCGGCAGGCTTTTTCTTCGCAGCGGTTGCGGGCGCAGCCGTCTTTTTCGCGACTTTCTTGGCCGGAGCCTTCTTTGCATTCGCATTCGTACCCTTGCTGGTCGCGGGAGACGCCGTCGTCGTTTTCTTCGCCGGGGCTTTCTTTGCAGGCATCAGTTATCCCCCCTTTCCGTCCGCAGTAGCGGAGAGTTGACACTCATTACAAAAATGTTGACTAACGGACTCCGTTTCTATCGTCAACTAGAAAATGTAGTGAGGTTAAATTTTTGCCTAACGCGGATGCCGTGAGGTAGCGATAACGCGCGCATCGGTCATTGCGGTTTCGTCACGAAGGCGCCTGGTGGTTCCATGGAGAGGCGAGAAGCGAAAGGTTGAACCGGACCGGGTGCGCCGCTCGTTTCTGCCGGTCGCTCTTTCGCACCTCTTCGCTTTTCTCGCCGCGAACCCGCGCTATGCATAGGGACGTTATGAACGATTTCTTGAAAGCAGCGACCGAGGCCGCACGGCAGGCCGGTGACCTCATCCGCACGCACTTCGGCCAGGAGTTGGTCGTCAACGCGGAAGAAGCGCACGACATCAAGCTCGAACTGGACGAGCGCTCGCAGGATCTCATCACCCGATTCCTGTTAAGCCGGTTCCCCACGCATTCCGTGCTGGGTGAAGAGGGTTCTTCCGCGGTCACCGGCAGCGAGCACGAGTGGGTCATCGATCCGATCGACGGGACCGTGAATTTTTTTTACGGCATCCCGCACTTTTGCATCTCGATCGCGTTACGAGACAAATCGAAAATCCTTGTCGGCGTCATTTATGATCCGATGCGTGATGAGCTCTGGCAGGCTACGTACGAAAGCGCCACCCTGCTGAACGGCCGGCCCGTGGCGGTCAGCAATCACGCCGACTTGAGCGAATCGATTGTGTCGGTCGGTTTTTCCAAAACCGGCGTGGGCATCGAAGCGGGCCTGAAGGCGTTCAAGACGCTGATTATGCGGGCGCGCAAATGCCGCATGATGGGCAGTGCGGCGCTCGACCTCGCTTACGTGGCTTGCGGCCGTTACGATGCCTACATCGAGCGGAGCGTGAACTGGTGGGACATTGCGGCGGGAGCTCTGCTGGTTGAGCGAGCGGGCGGCAGGATTACCATCGAGCCGAGCAAGGTCCATGCAGGCAAACTGGCGGTCGTTGCCACCAACGGAAAGATCAGCCTGCCGGAGGTAGAGTGACATGCGCGTCGGTTTCGGTTATGACATTCATCGGTTGGTGACCGGAAGAAAGCTGGTCCTCGGCGGGGTGGAGATCCCGCATTCGCGCGGCTTGGAAGGCCACTCTGACGCGGACGTGTTGAGCCATGCGATCGCGGACGCGCTGTTGGGCGCAATTGGCGAGCGCGACATCGGTCATCATTTTCCCAACACGGACGCCTCGATCAGAGGAATGGACAGCCAGGAGATCCTGCAACGCGTGCAGGCAATCCTGGCCGCGAAACGTTTTGCCATCGTCAACATCGACAGCACCATCGTGGCTGAAGAACCGAAGGTCGGACCTCACCTGCCGGCCATGCGGGCGCGGTTGGCGCAAACGTTGTACTTGCCGGCGGACGCCATCGGCATCAAGGCAACGACCAATGAAGGCCTGGGTGCGCTCGGCCGGGGCGAAGGCATTGCCGCATTCGCGGTCGCCGGCGTGGAACGGGTCGAACCGAGCGTGTCGCCGGACGCGCCGCGGCACGTGGCGTGACATGGCGGAAAACGGTTCCGGTTGCGCGTTTGCGAAATGCTGCTCTTGTTTCACGTCCCGCTGACCGGCCGCGATGGCCGATAAAGAGCAGGGCGATCGGAGGATAGGGCACAAACCAACCTCGCTATGGCGATCCAGTTGTATAACACTTACACGCGCGAAATCGAGACTTTCAAGCCGCTTGATCCGGCCGGTAAGGTCGTGAAAGTCTACACGTGCGGGCCGACCGTCTACTCGTTCGCGCACATCGGCAACTTCCGCGCTTACCTGTTTGAGGACCTGCTGCAGCGCCAGCTCGAGGCGCGCGGTTTTCGGGTGCACCGCGTGATGAACCTGACCGACGTCGACGATAAAACCATCCGCAACAGCCGTGAGGCCGGGGTGCCGCTCCACGAGTTCACCAAAAAATACATCGACGCGTACTTTGCCGATTGCGAGGTCCTGCGCATTAAACGGGCCGACGCTTACCCGGCGGCAACCGCGCCGGAGAATATCCAGCGCATGATCGAGATGATCGAGGTGCTCCTGAAAAAAGACATCGCTTACCAGGCTGAAGACCGCTCGATCTATTTCCGGATCAATCGTTATCCGGACTACGGCAAACTGGCGCACCTGAACCTCGACGAACTCAGGCCTTCCGGACGTATCCAGCAGGACGACTATGACAAGGAGTCGATCGGCGACTTTGCGCTCTGGAAAGCGTGGGACGAAAAAGACGGCGATGTCTGGTGGGACAGCCCCTGGGGGCGTGGCCGGCCCGGCTGGCACATCGAGTGCAGCGCGATGGCGACGCGCCTGCTGGGGGATGAACTCGACATCCATTGCGGCGGCGTCGATAACATTTTCCCGCATCACGAAGCGGAGATCGCGCAATCCGAATGCTGCACCGGCCACCGGTTTGTCCGCTACTGGCTGCACTGCGCGCACTTGCTGGTTGAAGGCCAGAAGATGTCAAAGTCGCTCGGCAACTTCTACACGTTGCGCGACCTGCTGAGCCAGGGCTTCACCGGCCGCCAGGTTCGTTACGCCCTGATACGGGTAAATTACCGGTTGCCGCTTAATTTCACCCAAGACAGCCTGGTCGAAGCGCGCCAATCACTTTTGCGTATCGACGAGTGGCGCCAGCGCCTGGCCGATCTGGCCGGCTCGGCGTCTCCTGATCCCCGTTATGCGTTGGATAGCGCCGAACGGTTCCTGACCGCGCTGGATGATGATCTCAACATTTCGGCTGCGTTGGCGGAACTGTTCGAACAGATCCGAACCACCAATCGAGCGATCGACCAAAAGGAGTTAGGCCCGGCACAGGCAGCGGCGCTCCTTCGTGAATGGGAAACGATGAATCAGGTGCTTCAACTGCAGGACGAAGACGCCCGGATCGCACCCGAAGTCCAGGCCTTGCTGGATGCTCGCGCGGCCGCGCGGCGCGCAAAAAACTGGTCCGAAAGCGACGCGTTGCGGGACAAGATCGCCGGCCTGGGCTGGATGGTTAAAGACACCAAAGAAGGCCAGAAACTCACCCGCGTGTCCGGCGGCACCTGATGTGCAACCGGTGCGAGTTGCACGTTACAAGCCACCAGCCACCGGCTACCATACGCCCCATGTTCCCTGTCGCGGATTACCTGGACCTTAATCAGATCGAACACCGGACGCTGTTCGATAACAGCACGCAAATCTGGGACGCACTCAAACAAATCGGCAGCTACCTGCAGTTTCGTCTCAGACCGGCCATGCACGGGCGCCTGTTGGGGCACCCGTACGTGGGTCCGGCCGTGTACGTCGGCGAGGGTACGGTAATCGAAAACGGCGCGACCTTGAAGGGTCCGGCCTGGATCGGCAACAACTGTGAGATCCGGAGCGGCTGTTACGTCCGCGAGAATGTCATCATCGGCGATGACGTGGTCATGGGTAACTCGTGCGAGTTCAAAAACTGCATCGTGTTTAACGCGGCCCAGGTCCCGCATTTCAGCTACGTGGGTGACTCCATCCTGGGCCATAAAGCGCACCTCGGGGCAGGTGTGATCCTTTCGAATGTGAAGCTGGACCGGACTGAAATTTCGGTTCGAGTCGGGGCAGAGTTGATCCCTACCGGGTTAAGAAAATTCGGCGCCATCATCGGCGATCGCACCGAGATCGGCTGCAACGCCGTCATCAATCCCGGGTCGATCCTGGGACGCGACAGTCTGGTGTACCCGCTCAGCCATTTCAGCGGCGTCCTGCCGAGCAACACGATTTTGAAAAATCGTCAGGACCTGCAACCGGTGGCGAAACGGTAACGGGTAACGGGTTCGGTCACACGGCGGGCGCAGCGACAGAGTTCACACGGCGCCACGGCGGAACACGGCGAGAAGAAAGACGATTATCCGCCGCATACCCTTGTACCGTGCCATGGTGAAAGAGCGCGGGTGGCGAGCGTCGAGTTTCGGATAATTTTAACTTCTCGCCGTGGTCGCCGTGGTCGCCGTGGTTCGTTGTGTTCGCTGTGTGAACTCTTACGTTGCGCCCGCCGTGGGACCGCCAAATCGCTGCGGCCGCGGTGTGAGGAGGCGGCGATAGTGGGCATCGATCGCCGCCACCTGGCGGTCAAGGGAGAATCGGCCGGCTAACGACCGGTGCGCCGCGTCGATCATCCGGTCGCGCCGCGATGCGTCTTGCAGAAGCGCATCCAACTCCCGTGCCCATTGCCCGGGTGCGGCGTCCGGGTCCAGTAATAACGTTTCGTGAAAAAGTTTTTGGCGTTCCGGATTCACGGCCATCGTGGCGGTCGGGACCCGTCGCGCAAACGCCTCCAGCAGAACCATCGGCACGTCTTCCAGATCGGAGGTAAGGACAAAAGCTTCCACGTATGCAAACAGACCTTCTAACCCCGGTACGGCGCCGGGCCAGACCATGCGTTCGCCCAGACCAAGCTGCTTGGCCGTAGCCTGCAGTTGAGCCGCGGCAGGTCCGTCGCCGGCGAGCACGAACCGGTACCGTTCATCGATGGCTGACAACGCTTGCGCCAGGGCCAGGAAGCGGTCGAACCGTTTCCAGCCAACCAGACGTCCCGCGGCACCTATCCAGCGTGAACCGGAGCCATCCTCACGCCGCTCGTGGTTCCGGCTCGCGGCGGACCGGCGCGCGCGCGAGCGGGAGTGAGCGGCACGGGGGTTCGGTACGGCGGGCGATGCGGCAAACCCGTTTTGCAGCAACGCCAGGCGCGCCGGTTCGAGCCCCTCCTCCTCCACCAACCGGCGGACAATGGAGGAGGAGATCACAAAGTTAACGTCGGCAAAACGGGCGCTCCAGGCGTCTACCTGCCGCCAGGGAAATCGGAACCGGAACGCATCGAAGCAGTGATCATGGCCGACCACGACCGGCACGCCCAGCAGGCGCGCAAGCGGTCTGCCCAGCCAGTTCGAGGCATAGAGGTGGCAGTGGACGATGTCGAAAGCCCCGGTGAGCAGCAGCGCGGGCAAAGTCACCGCGTACCATGGGAGGGCCCGATAAGGGGAGAGCGCCGTGACGTGAATCCCGGCCCGGCGGGCACGTTCCAGAAAGACCGTGCGCCGGTTGGCGTGAAACGTCGCGAGAGTAAAGTCATAGACGTCCTGATCGAAGCGCGGCAGGCATTCCAGCAACAGCGTCTGGGCGCCCCCGAGATCCAGGCTGTCGATCAGATGCAGGACGCGGATTTTATTACGCTTCATCGTGCGCCCGGCGAAGCCGGTTCCAAGTACGGAAGCGCCGGTAGACGGCGAGCGTCCCGAGGCGTGCTAACGTCACGGCCGTGAGCGGGTCCCGCGCAACGTTCCGCACCGCGGTCGCAATCGCCGTGGGCAGCGCGCCATTGACGGCGTGGATCATGACTTCATTGGCAAGCGACTCACGGCGCCATTGCTCGACGTACCCGGCGTCTGCCGGCGTCAACCGGCCGGTCGAGAGGTAATGCCGTGCGATTTCCAGGCCATCATACATCCCCTGAAGGAGCGAAGCATTTCCCGCGTTCATGGTGAGTGAACCCGGGTGCCAACGGTAACGGTAGAGCAGGCGTGTGACCGGCGCGTCAGGCAGACCCCGGAGGGCAGCCCGGATCAGAAAATCGCGGTCGGCCGCGATCGGGTACCGCAGGTCAAACAGACCGATTTGCTCGAAAACTTTGCGACGAAAAAAACGAGCGTTGATGAACGGGTGACCCACCGTCACATTTTTCACCGAAAGCTGATAGCGCCGCGGGTTCAGGTAGCGGTGCATGACCACCTCGCGTCCCGCCGCGGTGGTCCGGAAAATTTCGCATCCTCCGGAGACCAGCATGGTGCCGACGGTGTTGCGGAGGAGCCCGGCCGCCAGTTGAAAGGCCCCGGCCGTCAGGACGTCATCGGAATTCAGCAGCACCACGACGTCCCCGCTCGCACGCCGGATGCCCTTGTTCATGCCGTCATATACCCCGCGGTCCGGCTCTGACACCACTTTCAGGTGCCCGTAGCGCTCCAGGACCTCCAGGGTGCCATCGTTCGATCCGGCGTCGATGATCCAATGCTCAAAGTCAGGATAGGCTTGCGCAAGGACACTCTCGATCGCCTCGGCGATGTAATCGCGCCGATTATAACAAGGCGTGATGACCGAAAATTTCACCCCCGCGACGCTTTGCGCGTCAAGAACTGATCATCCCGGTTTTACGGGCATAGTTGAAGAGGCCGCCAGCCTCGATCACCGGCCGCACGTCGCCCATCGGTTTAAGCGAGTAAGTCTGGCCGCCAAACCCAAACGTATCCGCATCAAGGTCGAGCGTGGCGATGTCGCCGGTTTTGATCTTGTCCACCAAACGTTCGCGCGTTTCAAAAGGATAGAGCTCTCCCGTCGCAACCGCGTTCCGGAAAAAGATCCGGGCGTAAGATTCCGCCACGACCGCTTTCACTCCGGCCGCGCCCATGGCGATGGGGGCGTGCTCGCGGGAACTGCCGCAGCCGAAGTTTTTACCGGCGACCACGAGCTGATAGCGCGTTTTTGTCGTGCCTTCTCCGATGAACGGAATCGGGTAAAGATCCTCCGGTAATCCCGCCATCGCGTACGAACCCAATTTTTCGTACTCCTCCGGGATGGTAGGAACCAGGGTAAGATAATGGGCGGGAATTATTTGATCGGTATCGATGTTATCGCCCAGCACGAAAACCGGGCTAGTGATCACGTTCGGCATAGAAAACCTAAGGCGAAGGTTCGGGCGTTGGAGAAGGCACCGCTTTGGGAGGGGCTTCGGGCGTTGGAGAAGGCGCTGGTTTGGTGGCTTCAGGGGTAGGAGAGGGCGCCGGACCGTCGATCCGGTAACGCGCCACGATCGCGCTATCACCGTTTGTCTCCGGATGGGGCGAGCCGGGCGCAGCACCGGCACCTGGCGCAACGGGAAGGGTGTTCTGCCCCGATGCCCTCGCGTTACGGGCATCGATCCGGTTGACCGGCGACGGCATCCCGCTGACCGCCGGTGGCGAGAACGTGTCACTGGCGGCAACCGCCGGAGGGGTCTCAGGCACACCCAGATCTTCGGACGCAACCCAGCCAAGCAGCCCGGACTCAGTCCGGACCAGGCTGTAGCCGAACTCCGTGCGCACGACCCGCACGAGGGTATCCTTGGCCAGCAACGTGTCGGGTATGTCCATCTGTCGAGGGCCCGAACGGTACAGGGGGACATCACCGCGTTTGGTGGTTCTGAAATCGTCACCCAAAGCCGGACCGGCCGCCGCGGCGGCCGCCTTCAGCGGGTCAGGCGGCCGGCGATGAACGCAGCCAAATCCGGCCAAGCCCAACGCCATGACGCCGAGTAAAAACAATCTTAACATCGGCGCCCGAAACATCTTCCTTCAATTCAGAAATTCGCGCGGATCGGTGACGTGCCCGGTCAGCGCCGAAGCGGCCACCGTGTAGGGACTGGCCAGAAACACCTTCGATTCCTTGCTGCCCATGCGACCCGGGAAGTTCCGGTTGGTGGCGCTGATGCAGGTCAGGGGCGCATTCAGCCGGCCGAACGTATCGGACGGCCCCCCCAGGCAGGCAGCGCAGGAGGCATTCTCCGTCATTATAACGCCTGCATCGACCAGAATGTCCCAGACTGAAGCGGAATCGATGCGAAGCGTCTTCAATTCCTGAACCACGTCAGAGGTAGCCGGCACCCCGAACGTGTCGATCTTGACGTGCCTGCCGCGCACCACTTTGGCGAAGGCCACGAAATCGCTCGTCTTTCCGCCGGTACAGGAACCGATGTAAGCCCGGTCCAACCGAACTTGCTCCAACTCTTTTGCCAGGGCACGATTACCCGGATTCGGGTGCATCGCCACCGTAGGCTCCAGCTTGGATAAGTCGTAAACTTTATCAAAAATGAATTTCTGGTCGCGGTCGAGTTCGACCGGATCATAATCCGCCTTGGTGCCGTTGGCGCGAACGCGTTCGTCCACGTAGGCAAAGGTTTTCTCGTCCGCCGGAAAGATGCCGTTCTTGCCTCCGGCCTCGATGGCCATGTTGGCGATCGTCATCCGGTCATCCATCGTCAAAGCCGATGCGCCGGGTCCTTCCCACTGCATCGCCCGGTAGGTAGCCCCGTCAAAACCGATGTCACCGATGACGTGAAGGATCACATCCTTGGCCATCACGCCTGAAGGCAACTCGCCTTCCAGGTAAAAACGCATGGTCTCCGGCACCTTGATGAGCAACTTGCCCGTGCCGAGGATGAAGCCCGCGTCGGTGTTGCCGATGCCCGTCGCAAATTCGCCGAACGCCCCGGCCATGCAGGTATGTGAGTCGGTGCCGAACAGGACCTCACCGGGCCGCGCATGGCCTAACCGCGGCAACGCCGTGTGGCACACGCCCTGGTAACGCGCGCCGTACTGGCGCCGGATCTGGCCCTGCGCAGGATCAAACTTCCATTGGCCGTTCGGGTTATCGATAACGTCGTAAAAATAAGGCAGCCCCTGCTCCCTGGCGAACTCCCGGAGGATATCCACATTGCGGTTGGAAAGCCGGTCCGCGGTAAAGATGTAATGGTCCGGAATAATGACAATCTTCTTGGGTTCCCAAACCTTGGCGTC